>JAWXCF010000072.1:0-23044 GCA_034440515.1 Bacteroidota bacterium | reverse complement strand
GCATTGGAGATAGAAGATATGATAATAGATGGGATAATATATCTGACCAGCAAAAAAAGATAGATAAAGAAATAAATGAACTAGAGCTGAAAGTATTAGCTAAAATTGACAGAAATGAACTTGATAAACAAGACAAATTAAGCTATGACTTGTTTGAATATGATAAGAAACAAGAATTGAAAAAATATGAGTTTAGATTTAACACTTGGCCGATAAATACACAAGAAGGAATTCACACTTTTATACCTTCGTTTTTAGCTAGTTCTCATTTAATTGAGACTGAGATGGACGCAGTCAACTATATAAAGCGTATAGAAAAAGTAAAGCCACTTTTTGATACTCTAATTAATGAGCAATTAGCCATCAGAGAAAAATTAAAGATTCGTCCAGCTAAATTCGTTTATCAGAAAGTTATTAAGGCTTGCCAAAATATTATAACCGGATATCCTTTCACACCTCATAACAAAAGTCCTATATGGGATGACTTTACTGAAAAACTTTCTAAAACTAAATTTAGCAATGTCAAGAAAGACAGCTTGATGAAATCTTGTAGTCTGGCTTTAATCAATTTTGTGAAGCCTTCGTATGAATTGTTAATAAATAAATTAACTGAACAAGAAAAAAAAAGTGATACGACTGTTGGCGCTTGGAATTTTCCAAGTGGAGATGCTTTCTATAAGTTAATGGTTCAAGACTATACCACTACTAATATGACGCCTGATCAGGTTTTTGATTTTGGGACAAAAGAAGTAGCTAGAATCCATACTGAAATTAAAGTAATAATGACAAAGCTGGGCTATAAGGGTAGCATCCAATCGTTCTTTCAATATATGACCTCACCAGAAAATAAAAATAGTTTTTATCCAAACTCTCAAGAGGGTAAAGATAAGTACCTTAAAGGGGCAACTAAATATGTAGATGAAATGAGGACTAAACTAGATGCATTGTTTTTAACCAAGCCAAAAGCAGAAATAATCGTAATGCAAGTAGAAAAATATAGAGAAAGTAGCGCTGGCACAGCATTCTATGAACATCCTTCATTAGACGGCAAAATTCCTGGTAGATTTTATGTGAATCTATTTGATATGAATCAAAGTCCTGTTTATCAGTTAGAGGCATTATCGTACCACGAGGGAATTCCTGGACATCATATGCAGATTTCTATAAATCAAGAGCTACAAAATATACCAGAATTTAGAAAATTCTCTTCATATACTGCATATATTGAAGGGTGGGGTCTATATAGTGAATATATACCTAAAGAAATTGGATTCTACCAGGATACATATTCTGACTTTGGACGATTGAGTATGGAATTGCTACGCGCAGCTAGATGTGTGGTAGATCCTGGTATTCATTACAAACATTGGAACAGAAATCAAGCGATACAATATTTTATAAACAATACAGCAGAACCAGCAGGTGAATGTGTAAATGCAATTGAACGATACATTACTTGGCCAGGCCAGGCAACAGCCTATATGGTAGGGAAAGACAAAATATTAGCACTAAGGAAAAAAGCTGAAGTGGAATTAGGTACTAATTTTGACATTAGAAAGTTTCACGATGTTGTTTTGATTAATGGTGCTTTACCACTAAATAAGCTAGAAGAACTTGTAAATGACTATATTAAAGAAAATAAAAAGGGTTAATGAATTATAACATTCATTAACCCTTTTGTAAATTATTCTTTTTAAGAATTTCAAACTATCTATTAGCTTTCAAAAACTTATTTCTAGACATAATGCCTTGCCTATCTACTAATTGTAAAAAATAAATTCCACTCGGTAAATTACCTACATCAATTTTAGATGTATTAGCTTGAATACTGCCAATTTTTACTGACTGACCGTTTATATTAACTACATTGTAATTATACACTTGATTAGCTGATACATCAACATTTAAAATATCCAGAGTAGGGCTTGGGAATAGTTTAATTAAGTTAGCAATTGCATTTTGACTTGAAATACTGGTAGAAGTAGAAAATGTATAGCTAAATGTGTCTGCTTCATTCACAAATCCTTCTTCAAATACTACAATTCTCATTTTACCTGATCCTTTAGTAGTGTTTGGAGTAACTCCGACACTATAAATTCCTGTCTTTCCAGTATTTAGATTTTCAGTTCTAGTACTGGGGAATGCTGAACTATGGCAATCTGTTAAATCACAGAATTGTACATTCCATCCTGAAACAGTAGTAACTGTATTTTCAAGTATGATGTATGACATTTTAATTGTTTTATCAGTATTATTTTTAATAGATACTTTTAAGTCAACAAAATCATTAATGTTGCTAGAAAAAGGGTTCTTTGAACCAGAAACGGTGTAATTCTTTGCGTCAACCCTACTGCTAAGAAGCGTAACAATTAAAATCAATAAAAGTGTAGATATTCTTTTCATAATTGTAAATATACCTAAAGATTCAATTTATTCTGTTTTATAACGTGAGTTTTCATAAACAAAAAAAAGCCTTTGTCGGATAAACTCCAACAAAGGCTTTAATATTAACAAAGATTTAGTATTTAAACTAGGGAATCATATTTGTTTTAAAGTCAATATATCTGTCTTTATAATCCTGTCCTGGCCTACTACCCAATTCTACCCATTTAGCGTTTACTGCTTCAACTCTTTTATTTGGGCTTGGGTGAGTACTTAAAAATTCTGGGGTAGAATTTGCCCCACTTGCACTGTCTGCTAATAATTTCGCAAAGAAGTCTCCAACACCTCTACTATCCCAGTTTTCCGTATTTTTTGTAGCATCTAAATATAGTACACCATACTCGTCAGCCTCACGTTCAGCTCCACGACTAAATCTAAGAGTTGCTAGACCTGCAGCAAGTTGTGTTAATGTTCCAGGGTTTTGACCTAAGGTAACTTGTATTAAAAGTTGAAGACCATAAGCTTTGGTCATTTCATCAGTTACGTGTCGTCTATCTGCGTGGGCGATTTCGTGACCCATTACTCCAGCAAATTGATCTTCTGCCTCTAAATACTTGATAATTCCTGTATAAACAAATATTTTTCCACCTGGTCCAGCAAATGCATTTAGTATATTGTCGTCTTGAATTAGTCTTGCTTTCCAATCAAAATCACTTCTGTGATTAACTGGTGATGTAGCTAAAATTGTATTAATAACTCTGTTTAGGTACTGATATGCGTTAGCATAAGTTGATTCTGATAATAATTTAGTATTGGGATCAACTAATATTTCTTGCTCTAATTGATTGCCCAATTGCTTATCATCAGCAAGTGAAAATATGTTAATGCTGCTATCTTCTTTATCGCAGGCTGTTAGCGCCACAACGCTAAGTATTCCGATTATTAGTCTAAGTAGTTTCATATATTTTACAAAGTGTATTTCAAAGTTCTACAATACTAAATTTAAAAAGCTTTCCATTGTTCAGTATTATTATATTTTTCTAATATTTCTTGATTAGAAATACTAAGTGTATTAAAAAAATCAATCCCGGTTTGTCTTTCTACCTCATTAATTGGAACTGAATAGTTATAAATGTTACCACCTAGAGCTTTATTTTCCATAATGAATGAAATGGCATATAAGCCAGGTTTAGCATTGTAAACAATCAATTTATAAAATGCAGATGGTACTGCAACTTCATTTTCACCAATTGTTTCGTAACCTTTATTTACTATAGGACCAGTAATAATATAAATCTCACCTAATTGCACAGCCCATTCTCTGGCTTTACTTTCCAGTTGTTCCCATTGCCCAGCATTTAGACTGTGCAGTTGCGGGCAAATATTACTCATCAGAAAGGATTCATCCATAGCTTTTTTATTCCACTTCATATCGCCAGCTGGGCAAAGATGTCCTCTATCGAAACCTGAATATTTATAATCTTGCGGAATGGCTGATTGGGTTTTTACCGCTGGATCTGCTCTAAAGTTATCAACCCGTTTTGTTACTTTACGCTTCACCATTTCTTTAGTCAATTTATAATACACCCATTTAGGTAATTCCAATTCTTCATTATATTCAAGACTAAAGCCAAAATGCTTAACAAAGCCAGTAGTATTAATATTAGCATTTGGCCAAATATCTGCATCAACTATAGCAATATTGTTCTCTTTTGACCTACCACCATTAGACTCTGTATGAGAAATATCTGAATTTTGACGCCAAGTACCAACTAGGATAAGAATAGACACAAAAATGGCCGCCAATATTATTAAGGGCAGCCATCTATATACTTTGTATTTTTTAGACAAGAATGCTATTATTTACCTGCCTCGTGTTTCTTTATATCTACGTCTTCTAGTATGAACCACCTGTTGTTTTCCTTTACTGCGTTATAAGTAAGGTCAAAGTCACCTTTAGGGAAATGCAATGGTATAGTTACAAGAGTAAAGCTTTTACCGCTATCGTTTATATCTTTTTTTACAGGACGGCTGTATTCAACAGCACTCCAATCTAAATCTTCGTTTTTAGAAATGGTTTTGATTATGTCCATACTTACTGTCATTTTACCCTCAAAATATTCCTTTCTATAATCAGAAGAGTATTTATTATAATATACATAACCAAGTTGTTCAGGATTTGCACTATAGATTGATGCCAATTCTTTTTGTGAAGGCAACATAGATTTTAATGCATTTGCATTTTCACTTCTAATTGCGTTAATAATTGGAATGGCTAATTCTTCGGCATTGTTTACTCTGCTACCACACGCTGTAAAAACAGTGGTTAAGACAGCACAACAAAGGATAAGGATATATCTCATATTATATATTTTTCTTGAAACTAGGTAATAGTTACTCTGATTTATGATCTTTTTCTTGATGCTTCATTTTATCTGCATCATCGTGATGTTCCATTTTACCGTCATTAGGCTTGGCATCTTTACTATGTTCAGCGCCATTGTGAAGATTTTCCTTATTATGTTCAGCATCGTGATGTCCACCAATGTGGCTAGGATCGTGTAACTCTACCATTTCAGAGTAGTCTAAAGGCTTAGCAGCAAATGGAGAACTTACGTCTACATCCCCTTTGCCAGTAGCATTATTAAATAGGCTAGTCTCTTCACTTCCGTCTTTTTGTTTTGTAATGTTTGACCCTCCATTGTTGCGGTGACCATAAATAATGGTAAATATCATTCCTATTATGGTGAAAGTATAAATAAGATAATAGGTTTTTAGACTCGGTATTATGTGCATAATAATCGTTTGTGCAAAATTCTAAATAAAATTGATAAGAGAAGTATGTATTATATAATTTTTATTAAAAATTTGATTTTTAGAATCATTCTATATAAAGCTATTTGGAAATAAGTGCTGGCGGGGCTAAAAGGTCAGAATCTGTAAAGCAAGATTGACGTACACTTTTATTTTTGCCTTGGTTCAATATCATATTTTGGCTCATTACTAAGGCTTCAGTCACAGTTTTTATTTTGCCAACAGGTATTTGATTTTCAATGCAATGACTATAAAACTTGTCTGAATCTGTTGTTAAAACTGCTATATTGAGTTGATTTAATAATTCTACTCTGTGCAAAACTCTTTGTTGATTTGTACAAAATTTATCTTGGGCGGCTAACTCAAATATTCCCATTATTCTGCACAATCCTGTAAATTGTTTATCATTTCCAATGGCTAAAATATATCTGTCGCCGTTCTCAAAATGCAAGATTTCACCATACGGGGCTATTCCTGGGTGTAAACCACCCATTGCATTTGGGACTTTTCCTGTCATTAATGCTCCAGATGCAACATTAGCTAAAGCACTTATTGCTGAGTCTAAAAGTGAAATATTAAAGGAAATACCTTGTCCAGTGTTATTTCTATGTATGATAGCTGATAAAATTCCTTCCCTAAGTTGATGTGATGCAAAAAGATCTACAAATGCAACAGGTAACTTCATTACAGAATCATTATCCATTCCATTTATACTTATTAACCCACTTTCTGCCTGTATCACAGCATCATAACCAACTCTATTAACTGTTGAACCGTAACCAGATACTGATGCAATAATCAACTTAGGGTTAAGTAATTGTAAGTCTTCATCTGTTAATTGAAATTTCTCTCTATCGCCATATTTATATGACATAATACATACATCTGCCTCAGACAATAAATTTCTAAGTGTATTGAAGTTAGAATCAATATTTAAGTCTAATGTAATTAAAGATTTACCCCAATTAGCACAAGCGTAATAACTACTAATGTTTTCATCATTACGTGGTTCTGAGTATTGCAACCAATTTCTGGTTACGTCCCCACCTGTAACTTGGTTTTCTACTTTTAATACTTCAGCACCAAGCTCAGCTAGAAACATACCTGCGGCTGGCCCAGCTAATACCCCTGCAAGTTCTACAACTTTAATACCTGTTAATACTGAATTGAGTGGGTTCATTATTAAGGATTCAAGGGGACACGACCACGTACCTTATAAAATTCATAGTTTTTAAATCCAATATCAGATTTAAAGCCCTCAGCAATAATTATTTCTTTTTTGGTTTTTATTTTCACCATTTTATCAGTACTTACTTCAGCCTTTGCTTGGTTCCAATTTAACTCTTCGCTGCTTAGCGTATCGCCGCTGGGTGTACCTACCACTACATCGCCATAGACAACTGTAACACCTGTGTTAATATTTCTAATGCCTCTATTAGCTGTTAATTTACTTTTCTCTACAAAACCAGCCTCATAGAATTTTACAACTAGTCCATCTTTCATTTCTAGAGTTGGATCGTCTGATAGTGTTCTTATCATTTTTTTAGTTTTCAATCTAGCTTTAACTATACCACTATCAGAGTATAATATTTCAACATCGGTACTTACCTCTTTGGGTATCTCTTTTACAGATTTTTGGTTTACTTCATTTACGTCGTTCTTTTTACAAGCAACTGTAATTAAAACGGAAACCAAAGTGAGCAATATTAAGGTAATTACTCTAGCCTTCTTTTTCTGAACCATTCTATTTCTGTTACTTGTACACCTACACCTACACCAAAATATTGTTTGCTGTATATACTGGGATCTACAGTTTGAGACACGCCATATTCGAAGTGGACATCTATAAAAGATAATTTGCTGTATGGCAATTTATAAGCTGGTAATGGAATGCCAACTCCTACTGATATTCTATAATCGTTAATGGTATTGCCACGGATTGTAGTTGGTAGAGTAGCATATTTTAATCCTGCACGGTAACTCATACGTTTAAATATTCTCCTTCCGCTGGTATCAGGAGTGTATTGAATGCCCAAACCCGTTCTAAATGAATTTTTTACATTATTTACCTCATCACCAACATATTTAGTAGAGAACGTTGTCACACCATATTCTGCACTGAGTATCAAATTATTTTTTGTTTGAAAAGATAAGCCAGCGCTAAAACTGCTTGGCGCATAGAGACTATTGTTGTATTTGCTCAAAACATTAATACTATCAATAAAAATAACTGAGGTAGAGTTTTGAATGTTAGTGTAGGATTTATTAAATGTTGAGGAATTTAGTTTTATCCCTAGTTGGTAAGTAGCACCAAATTGCAAATGAGAACTGTCAAAATCCAAATTGTAGGTAAGCCCTGTCCTAAATATTACCCCTTGCCTACTTCTATCTAATTCTTCGGTTATGTCAAAATATATTGCCGTATCTTCAAAATGGGTAGTCTTTTTAGACAATTCTCTACCGAATAAGTATGATGCTGCCAGCCCAATATTTAAGTTTTTAATAGGAGTAACAGAACTACCTACATATATTTCACTTAGCCCACCACTTTTCTGAAATATATTTCTTGTTCCTGCTCTATCAGTACGTAATGCAGAGCTTTGGTAACTAACTGTGCTAAAAGGTCTTAATCCAACTGCTAATCCAACGCCGTGACTTGTATCTATCGGCATAGCTACACTAATGTAAGGGATAGATAAGAAGGTATTTTTAAAATTTACTTTAGAGTTGTCAAATTGGGTAAAATTATATGTTCTAGGTTGAATAGATAGTGCCGTTTGAAAATGAAAAAAACGTACACCTCCTAAACTAGCCATATTGCCGTCTGAGTATCTATTTTTCTCTAGAGAAGTACTTAAACTCCCACCTAGTGTCCTTTGCCTAATGCTTCCCAGTTCTTGTAAATCACCAAAACCATAAATAGAAGTTGGTGATAATTCTGAATATTGACCGAATGCTACAGTGGATATGCAAACCAAATAAATGGTTATGATTGAGATTTTTTTAAGTATTCCTTTCATTTAATAATGGATTTGGCATATTGAAGTAATCCAAAAAGTGCCAAACTTTCATTGAATTCAAAATTATATTCTTTATCTATGTATTCAGCTATTATACGTGCGTTTCCACCGCATAGTATGGTTTTAAAGTTCGTATTTGTGTCACTGTATCTCTTTATATGTGCATTAACTTCTGCACTTACACCAAATTGTACACCATACATCAAATTGCCTATAGTACTCCGCAGATTAGAAATGGGTACAGAAGGATCAACCAAAGGTAATCCTTGTGTAAACTGGTGCATTGCCTTTGCCCGCATTACTATGCCAGGGCTAATGCCGATAGGTGTATAAACCTTCGTTGCAGTATTCATATGCGCATAAGTAATACAAGTGCCAGCTGATATCACAAGTGTATCAACATTTGGACTATTATAGTAGGCACCTAATGCTAATGCAATTCTATCTAGACCAAGGGTACTGCCGTTGTCGTAATCAACTTTAAATGGATACTCTGTCTCAGTGTTTAACAACTCAAACCTATCAGCCTTAATTGTCAAATAATTCTGAATATGATTTGGAATAAGAATGACGGATGAAGCTACACAAATGGAAAATTGCAAATCAACTAAATATTGGTACAACAAAGCCCATTCATTACTAGCAATTTGTATGTCCTTCAAATCCTGATTATTTCCATATTGAATTTTAATAAAGGAATTTCCAGCATCGATTAAACAGTAGTCAAATTTAAGCATTTAATTTAGCTATACACTTCAACTCTATAGCAATAGGAGTCGGTAAGCAATTAATTTCAAGGGTAGTTCTGCAGGGTGCATTATCTGGAAAATATTCTGCCCACAGTTGATTGTAAATCTTAAAATCATCTTTCATATTTGTTAAAAATACGGTTACATCTAGCAAATCTTCCCAATTGGCACCAGAGTCTTCTAGTATGGTTTTTACATTGTTAAATACTGACCTACATTGCACAGCTATGTCATAAGATACTATGTTTCCATCTTCATCTAAGTCTACTCCAGGAATAATTTTGGTGCCTTTTTCTCTAGGTCCAACACCTGATAAAAATAGTAGCTCTCCAAATTTTTTTGCGTGTGGGTACTTGCCTACAGGTTCAGGCGCAGTATTGGAATGTATGTTTAGCTCATTCATAATATAAATCAGAATTGCAAATTTAACCCTAAATGTAAACTATACTATATAAGTCAAGGTAAAGTGCATTAATATGATAATGAGAGACGAAGAAGGAATAAGTGTTTTAGCATATTTGGCAGGTATATGCTCGTTAGATGCGCCTAACAAAATTGTTAAAATTACCTGAATAAACTGTACGATAATAATTTCAGATTTTACATTATTTTGCAAATGTGTAAAGAATAAAGTAAAAAGTGTCACAATAGATACACAAAAAAATGATAATTGACTTAAACTTCTATTATGCCTAATAAAGTATATGATTGAAATAATCATAATTAATAAAATCAGGGCAATATAGAAAACTGAAAGTGGAGTAGTGGTAAGGTATAGGTAAGAAAACTTAACTTGAGCCAAATGAACACTAATTTTCCAATTGTTAAGGTAATAGATGTAGAGATTATGTTTTCTTTCGGCAAACCATATTAATCCAGGTATTATGAATAATATGGCTATTCCTGCACGAACTAATGCATCTCTAGTAAATATAAACCACTTAAACTTGTTATTGCCTGGCCAGTATCTATATTCATTTGTTAAAGCGTGAGTAATCATTCCTAATGCCAAAATGATGGCAACAGGAAAATATAAAAAGCATAATATACTGAAGATAACAGATATGAATATGCCCGCATTAAAGTTGATTCTATTAAAGAATCGAATCCAAATGAACCAGAATATAATCTGTAGATTAATGGCTGACAGCGCATTTATGTTGAGATAATCGAAATTTGGTAGCAGAGTAAAAAGTATAAATATGAAAACCAAATACTTGCCCCAACCTGTAAATAAAGAGAAAAGTTTATGAGAGAAATAGCCAAGTATCAAATATGATATGGCTGTAGAACTGAGGAAATAAAGACTTTTTGAGTAATAGTTAATAGAAATATGATACACACAAGAATAGGAAACCAAAAACCAATAAAATATTAGATATTTTAACTTAATGGCATATCTATGCAGATGATCTTGTCTGCTTAGTCTATCATATATAGGTAACATATTGCACCCAATATACAATTATCTCATCAATTTCCAGTCAGTAATGGTTTCATCCATTAGACTAAATAGGGCACCTTCCTTTAAGGAGAAGTCTGATGCATACACTTCTGGGGAGTCTAAGTGCTCAACAACGAACTGAATCATTAGACACGCAATGGAGATCATTTCTCGTCTATAATCGGGTACACCTCTAAATTGTTTAACCCGCTGAGCACTGGCATATATTAACCGATTTAGCGCATCATTTAGAACTTCTATATTAAATCTATGGCTGATAAAATTGGTAAAATTTAGTCTATTTTCTAACTGGTATTCTAATACTTCGGTATGTGCAAGTGATTCAAATGTACCAGATGCACCTATTAGACCCTTTACCTCATAAAGTTTGGTGTAAATCCAAAGGTCGCTTAATGTATTTTCCAAATAGTTTCTTATAGCCTCAGCATTATTACTTGTCATTGGCTTCTCAGGATTAAAAATTTCAAGTAGTCTAGCTATGCCCATTTCAAAACTCTGTGACCAAAATATCTTCTTATCACTGGCAATGATGAACTCTACACTACCACCACCTATATCCATTATTAGGTAGTTTTCACCGTGCATATCAAGCGATTTTCTCACACCCAAATATATTAATTCAGCCTCACGTTGTCCATCAATAACTTCTATATAATGCCCAAGTATTTGTTCAGATTCTGTGATGAAATCAATACCATTTTTAGCATTTCTTATAGCAGAAGTACCATACGCATATAATTTTTGAATTTCGTATCTGTCTATTAGGCTTTTAAACTCGATAATGGCTGCAATTCCTGCATTCCACCTATCCGTTTGCAGCATTCCAGTCTCAAAACTACCTTTACCTAATTTAACTGCTATTTGGCATCGGTCTAGAACCCTATACATATTACCTTCCCATTCCACTATTATCATATGGAAAGTATTGGTACCAAGGTCTATGATTGATGCTCTTTTACTCATTATAATCAATAACGAAAATTATTCTAAATCGTATATAATTAATATATATTTTGTTTTATCATTATTTGTTTGCTTTTCAATCATAAGTCTTGGCTTTGAGTAAAAATAGCGTTCTGTTTTTAAGCCGATAGAAGCCACATTAAGCGTCACTTTTTCGAAAGCCCGATTCCCTAAGAAGCGTTTAACTACTTCACTGTTAGGATTATCGATAGAATCGCTTAATAAATCTTGTGTATTTTTAACCAAATATTTTTTCATATCTGGATATATATCTATTTCAATAAGAGATGAGTCAAAATTTCCCCATTGCAAATAAGCTAACGGCACTTTTACTGTATCGGCTTCAGTATTATCCATAAGGTAGAAATGACGCTCATTTATTGGATCAATCTCCATTCTTATATATTTACTGCTTCTGTTTACTAGTGCATATACTGTCCTAATGCTCATATCTAGTCCAATACCATATATTGTGGCATTTTTGATGTTTACATCTGGGCTAATGGTTAGGTCAGTTTTAGTAAGTTCAATTTTCTTAGCGCTTGCTTTCTTTACCAAACTAGGTTGGGCAACAGATATACAGCTTAGAAATAGAGCTGAGCAAATAAACCAGTAAGATTGAGTTTTCATAGAATAATATAACGATTTAAATGTGCAACTAAGTTAGTTAGCCATTTCAGAGATGAATTTAATTTTCATTAATTGTACCTCTTCAAAAGTGTAAACATCAGGCCCTAATTCATTTAAAGCTGCTTCTGTACTATCACTCTCAGAAGATAAGAAGTAGTCATATATTTCTTCTTGCACATCTTCTTCTAATAATTCATTCAAGTAATAATTAAGATTCACTCTTGAACCACTTTTTACTATGTTTTCTATTTCATTTAGTAAGTCGCCCATTTCCACGCCTTTGCTATTGGCTATTACTTCAAGTGACATTTTCCTATCTATATTCTGAATTATGTAAACCTTAAGGGCAGATTTATTTACGACCGATTTTACTACTAAGTCATCTGCACGTTCTATTTCGTTTTCAGTTACATATTTAGCTATCAGTTCTAGAAACGGTTTGCCATATCGTTCAGCTTTGGTCATACTAACCCCAATTATCTGGCTCATCTCCTTCATTTCTAAAGGATATTTAAGTGCCATTTCCTCCAGACTAGGGTCTTGAAATATGATGTAAGGTGGTAGATTATTTTCTTTAGATACTTTTTTTCTAAGCTCCTTCAATAAAATGAAGAGTTCCTCATCAAATCCACCTTTACCGCCTTGTGGTTCATCGTCATCACTATTTAAATCATCAAAATTTTGATCTATAGCTATTTCAACAGGTATAGGCGACTCTAAATATTTGTTACCTTCTTCAGTTATAAATATGCTGCCGTAACTTTCTATATCTTTTTCAATTAGCCCTAATATATTTACACCCCTTATAATTGACTTCCAAAATGTAACATCTTTGTCTTTACTTACACCAAAATTGGGTAGTCTGTTATGCCCGTGATTATTAATACCTTGAGTTTCTTCACCTTGTAATACATTTATAACGTGGTGGGTTGGAAACTTATCAGCTAATTGCTGCATTGTGGTCAGCAATATTTTTACGTATTTACTGGCTTCAATTTTTTCTTTAGGAAACTTGTGATTGTCGCACATTTTATCTTCAGCGCACTTCGCTTCATCATTTTCCTCTCCAAAATAGTGGAGTAAAGAACGACGTCTGCAGTTTCCATTTTCACAAAAGCCCGAAATTTCTTGAAGTAATTGTAAACCAATTTCTTGTTCTGCTACGGGCTTTCCCTTTAGGAATTTTTCCAATTTATGCAAATCTTTAGAAGCATAAAACAAAATACATTCACTGTATATTCCATCTCTACCAGCGCGACCTGTTTCTTGGTAATAACTTTCTAAAGACTTAGGTACATCATAGTGAATTACGTATCTAACGTCTGGCTTATCTATTCCCATACCAAATGCTATGGTTGCAACTATCACATCTACGTCTTCCATCAAGAATTTATCTTGATTTCTGCTGCGTGTATGAGCATCCATTCCTGCGTGATATTCCATAGCATTTACGCCATTTATTCTGAGTGTTTCGGCTATTTCCTCTACAGTTTTTCTACTTAAACAATATATGATACCAGACTGACCTTGACGTTTTCTGCAATAGCCAATTATGTCTTTTAATACCTTATTCTTATCGGTCTTAGGTCTTATTTCGTAGTATAGGTTCGGTCTGTCAAATGATGAAGCAAATAAGTTTGGCTCATTCATTCTTAAATTCTTTACTATATCGTCTTGAACTTTAGGCGTTGCGCTTGCTGTCAAAGCTATAATAGGAACTTTACCTATGTTTTCTACTATTTCTCTTATTCTTCTATATTCTGGTCTAAAGTCGTGACCCCATTCTGATATACAGTGGGCCTCATCTACAGCAACGAATGGAATTTTTACTTGGGCTAAGAAACTTACAGTTTCATCTTTAGTCAGTGATTCAGGTGCAACAAATAACATTTTTGTTATGCCACTTATCACATCAAGTTTTACTTGGTCTGACTCTTTTTTAGAAAGTGAAGAATTTAGAAAGTGAGCAATTCCAGATTTACCGCCAAAGCCTTTAATCAAATCAACCTGATTTTTCATTAATGCTATTAGCGGAGAAATGATAATTGCAGTTCCCTCACAAATTAATGCTGGTAATTGATAGCACAGGCTTTTACCCCCACCTGTAGGCATTATTACAAATGTATCGTGACCTTCTAAAATGCTTCTGATAATTGGCAACTGTGTGCCCTTAAATGTATTAAAACCAAAAAAATCGTTTAATGCTGTATGTATTTTAACATCGAGTTCGTCGCTCATCTTATTTTGAAAAAGAATCCTATTATAAAAAGTACTCTAAATTAATTGTTTTTTATCTGATTGACAAGAAAAGTAGATGTAAACCGAAAGAAAGTTGACAAAAGGGGATTTTTCATAATTGAATATATCCCCCTATTGTAACTGTACCCGGAGTCGGGATCGAACCGACAAGGGAAATCCCACTAGTGTTTGAGACTAGCGCGTCTACCAATTCCGCCATCCGGGCAAAAAGGAGAACAAATGTAGTCATTTAATATTTGTAATTAGATACGTTTTTTTATTAACCCAGCTATAGCCTTAGACATTACTGCTATGCTTTCACCGTACACATCTTTTATCTTATTGCTTGACTCTTGAATAGTGGTGCCTACCATTCCACCATCTATGAATTTACCTGAATTATCTAGTAATGAATAGTGTATAATTATATCACGCTGATACACGTTATTAGCTAAGTCTGAACAGTTTCTATACCTTGTATTCATTTCAAACCTAGAAATGACAACTACAAATGCAGCATCATTATTTTTGCAAACTTGGGTAAATGCACTATCGTTTAATATGCTAACTTGTGCAAAATTTCTAAAACATTTGTGAGGAGGAGTAGAGTTTGAATTAACACAATCTGTACCCCATCTAGCTGACTTAGGTTGAAAAAACTTCCAGAATGGTTTAGGCGGATATCCCTTGTAAAAACTTTGAAGGGGCTGCATTTCTGGACTCACCTTTATTATTTTGTACAAGGTACTTAAGTCATTTACCATCGCCTTATCGTCTATGTCTAGAACCTTGACATTATATAAAGCCCCCATAGCGTGACCCAATGTACGAGAAACTTGTCCTCTGAGGAAAACAACTAATTCTGCTGGCGATATTCGCTCTGATTGGCAAATTAGATGCTCTCCATTTGATAGTATCATCTCTACAGAGAAAGGTACTACAAGAACGTAATCATTAACACCGAGTTTAGCTTGACTTTTTGCGTTCTTCGTACTTATACAAATACAAAGAAATAGTACTATTAGGTTTAGTGATTTATTTGCTCTAATATTCTGGTTGAAGAAAAATATCACTTTATATTTTAAATACTGATTGGACTATGTTAGCGAAGTCATTAAATAAGGCAAAACCCATAAGTAGAAATATCATTCCCATACCTACCATTTGGGCGTATTCTAAAAACTTAAAGCTAAGAGGCTTTCCTCTTACTATTTCAACTAATAGGAACAATACGTGTCCACCATCTAATGCAGGAATAGGCAACAGATTCATAAAGGCTAAAATCATACTAATTGACCCTGTCAAAATCCAAAAGCTGTACCAATCCCAAGTGCCGCTATAGGCATTAGCGATTCCGATTAAACCTGTAACACTTTTTCTGGCAGGTAACTCTCCAGAAAAGACTCTACCTAAAGCCTTAACGTTTAGAAATATTGCATTCCAAGCCTTCGTATTTCCTATTTCTAACGATTTTACAAAACCGTATTTCTCGCTACCTATTTTGAAATTTGCTCTGAAACCAAGTGTGCCTTCCTTAGACACATAAGCAGTCTTTGTTATGGTTTCACCAGCACGAATTAATGAAATTTGGGCATCAGTCCCAGCTACTTTTAGTAGAGTTGGGGATAATTCATTAAAATAGCGAATTGTGGTTTTATTTATAGCTATTACAGAGTCACCAGCCTGTAAACCAGCCGTAGCTGCACCAGTTGCTGGACTTACCTCTTTTACTGAGAATTTTTGCCTAACCTCTATAAATGAATCTCTATTTCCATTCATATACTGTTTAGCAAAGTCCTTATCCAAAACTATTTGCTTTGTTTCACCATCTCTAAGTATGGTATATTTAAGATTTTTTTCTGTTATTAGTTTTATGCTAACAGCTTCATCAGCCTTAAGTAAAGGCTTGTCGTTTATGGCTGTAATTATGTCGCCAGTCTTAAATCCAGCTTTTTCAGCTAAAGGATAAGCAATGATGCCATTTTGAAGTACCTCTTTAGGTAAATATTTATCGCCATAGTACCAAGTATGCCCAGCGAATATGATGATGCCCAATAAGACATTCATAAATATTCCTCCTAACATTATGATTAAGCGTTGCCAGGCAGGCTTACTTCTAAACTCGTATGGTTTTGGTTCAGAATTGACGAACTCCTTATCCATAGACTCATCTATCATACCAGATATTTTAACGTAGCCACCTAGCGGAAGCCAACCCATACCAAATTCTGTCCCTTTTCTATTAAATGAAAAGAGCTTTTTGCCCCAAGCATCAAAGAATAAAAAGAACTTTTCGACCTTTACACCGAATATTCTGGCAGCCCAAAAGTGTCCAAACTCGTGGATGGTAACCAATATGGAAATGGCTAATATAAACTGTGCTGCTTTTACAAGTATTTGCATTTTAAACTATTGTAGCTAAACATCTGCTACGTACTTCTTTATCTGTTTCTAATAATTGATCGATACTCGGATTTGCTATGAAATCTAAGTTGTATAATGTTTCCTCTATCATTTTAGGGATAGCGGTGAATTTTATATTTCCTTGCAGAAATGCATCAACTGCTATCTCGTTAGCTGCATTCAATGCACAACAGGCATTACCGCCACGCTCTAAAGCTTCATAGGCAAGACTAAGGCATTGAAAAGTAGAGATATCAGGTTTAGCAAATGTAAATTGTCCAATCTGAACTAAGTCAAATTCGTTAAAATTATTGTTTGGTCTATGTGGATAAGCTAGTGCATATTGTATTGGCATTCGCATATCAGTGTTTCCGAGTTGGGCTTTTATACTTCCATCATTGAAATGTACCAAACTGTGAATAATGCTCTGTGGGTGAACCACTATGTCTATTTTAGTTGGGGCTATTCCAAACAACCATCGTGCCTCTATTACCTCCAAACCCTTATTCATTAATGTAGCACTGTCTATGCTAATTTTAGCCCCCATTTTCCACTTTGGATGTTTTAGTGCTTGCTCAATCGATACATTTTCTAATTCACTATAATTGAAATCTCTAAATGGACCGCCAGATGCAGTCAAAATCAACTTTTTAACAGCCTTGATATTTTCACCTACTAAGCACTGGAATATCGCACTGTGTTCTGAATCTACAGGTAATATATGACTTTTGTACTCTATACATAAATCAATTATGTATTGACCAGCTACTACTAAAGTTTCTTTATTAGCTAGTGCAATTCTTTTGCCTGCCTTAATAGCAGAAATAGTAGGTATCAAGCCTGCGGCTCCTACCATTGCTGTGAGTACTACATCTACTTGTTCTATACTTACTATATGATTAAGTGCATCAGCACCAGCATATACTATAATGTTGTAGGGGTCTAATGCATTAAAAACTTCTAAATACTTCTCTGTATTAGCGATAACCACAAAATCTGGTTTAAATGCAATAGCCTGTTTTATTAATAGTTCGGTACTATTGTTGGCAGCTAATGCCGCTACGTGAAACAAATTAGTGTGTTGCGCTATAACATCAAGAGCTTGGGTACCTATGCTACCTGTACTTCCTAATATACATACTCCTATTTTCTTTACTTCACTATCCATTCACTTCTTTAGTATAGGGAGTTAATTCCTCGGCAATGATACGATTATTACTAAGTCTTGGTAATTTATTCTGACCCCCTAGTTTTCCCAAACCTTTCATATACTGTATAAAACCATTGTTAATAACTTGTTTGATTTTCAATTGATTCAGAATATTACCGGCTCTTAAATCCTTATAGTAGATATTCTTTTCTTGTAAATTTTGATCAACTAGTGTTTCAAGTTCACTAATATTAACCGATCGACTGTCAAATTCTACAAACCATTCGTGATGTGGCAAACCTTGTTTTGGGTTAATCTGTGGTGCAACAGTGAACTCAACTACATTTAAATTCAATTCTTTGCAAGCTTTGTTTAGGGCAAACTCTACTTCTTCAGCAATGACGTGTTCGCCAAATGCTGATATAAAGTGTTTAATTCTACCTGTTACCACTATTTTATGTGGTGATAACGAGGTAAACTTAATAGTGTCACCAATTATGTACCCCCACATACCTGCATTTGTATTCATTATCAAAACATAGTTTACATCTAATTCAGCTTGACTAATGTCTATTCTGGTTTTAATTCCTTTGTTGTAATCTTCTAACTTAATAAATTCATAGAATATGCCACCATCTAATATGAGTAACAATCCATTTTCTTTATAATTATCTTGATACGCTATAAAGCCCTCGCTAGCAGGATATGTCTCGACTATATCTATCTCTGTGCCTATTGACTTTAATAACTTAGATTTATAGGGTTCAAAATTCACGCCGCCTTGTACCATTACCTTGAAATTGGGAAACAATTGAGAAATATTTTTACCAGTTTTTTCGCTAAGTCTATCGAAATACATTTGAATCCAAGGTGGAATACCACTTATCAGTGTCATATTTTCAGTATAGGTTTCAGCTACTATTTTATCTAGTTTATCTTCCCAATCTTCAATACAATTAGTATCATAGCTGGGCATTTGATTGCTTCGCAAATAAGCAGGTACGTGATGATTTACAATTCCCGACAATCTTCCAGTATATATTCCTTTTTTAACAGTAAGAATTGGGCTGCCTGATAAAAAGATTAATTTACCATCTATAAAACTGGCATTTCTACTATGGTAAACATAACTCAATAGGGCATTTCTAGCACCAGCTATATGATAGGGCATAGATTCCTTAGAAATAGGAATATATTTTACCCCGCTGGTTGTTCCGCTGGTTTTGGCTAAATATGTTGGCTTATTTGGCCATAATATATTTGCTTTACCATCTACTACTTTGTCAATATATAGTTTTAGATCTTCATAGTCAGCAAGGGGAACATTGTTTTTAAAGTCTAGATAATTCTTTATTTCAGAAAATTTACAGTCAGTTCCAAATTCGGTATTCTTAGCAGATTTTACCAAATAATGCATCAGTTTTTGCTGAACCTCAACAGCATTTGAAGATGTCCGATGCGTTTGATTGTGAATTTTATTTGCCCATATTTTGGCAACTAATGACTTTATCCCCATTTAGAAAGTAATTCAGGCACTAACATTGATTGTTTAATTTTGTTAATACGTAAAGCTTGCGCTATCTGAAATTCAAATTTACAATATCTTAAAATCAATTTTCTAAATTTATGCCAATTAACAAAATAGGAGTATTAACCAGCGGCGGCGATGCCCCAGGTATGAATGCAGCCATCAGGGCAGTAGTTAGAACAGCATTATACCATAACCTAAAGGTAGCAGGAATACAAAGGGGTTACCAAGGAGCCATAGAAAATAAAATAATAGATATGGACAGTCACTCTGTATCAAACATTATTCAAAGGGGAGGAACCATACTTAAGACGTTTAGAAGTAAGGACTTTATGACACAGGAGGGTAGAACTATTGCCTACAATAACTTTGCAAAGCACGGAATAGATGCACTAATAGTAATAGGCGGAAATGGTACTTATACGGGTGCAGATGTATTTAACACAGAGTTTAATATGCCGATTGTTGGTTTGCCAGGAACTATAGACAATGACTTATATGGAACAGACTATACCATTGGCTATGATACAGCCATAAATACTGCCTGCGAAGCAATAGATAAAATAAGAGACACTGCAGACAGCCACGATAGAGTATTTTTTGTAGAGGTGATGGGTAGAGATAGTGGTTTTATTGCCTTAGATACAGGTATATGTGGTGGGGCTGAGGCTATATTGGTACCCGAAATGCCTAATGAAATATTAGGTCTAGCCAATACTTTGAAACTAGGTTGGGGTAGAAAGAAAGGCAGCCAATTAATAATAGTTGCAGAAGGTGATGAAGAGGGTGGCGTATACGAAGTTGTCTCTAAAATAAAAGATAAAATCCCGGATCTTGAATCTAGATGTGTAATATTGGGTCATATACAACGTGGAGGTAGTCCAACCGCCAGAGATAGAGTATTGGCAAGTAGACTGGGAAATGCAGCCGTAATGACCCTGCTAAATGGTAAATCGAATGTTGCAATAGGATTGGTAAATGACCACATTAAATTAGTTAGTTTTAAAGACGCAATTTCCATTAGAAAAGATATAAATAAGTCGCTGATAGAACTGGCTGACGTGTTAAGTAGTTAAATAAAGCTTGAGAAATAGATTTAAATACATAATTAGCGCTAAATACTTTAAAATTAGTCTGGTATTATCATTAGTGATAGCCTTGATTGTGATTATACAATCTTGTCATTCATCTGAAAATCAGCAGGCTATCAGTAGCGAATGGAGAAATGTATATGATACCAATGTCCATTACGTTGGTATGCAGAGCTGTAAGTCTTGCCACGCCGATAAGTATGAAACATTTAGCCATACGGGTATGGGTAAATCTTTTGGCGACGCCACTCCGCAAAAGTCATTGGCCAATTTTCACAATAATAAGCCTGTGTATGATGCTACATTAGACTATTATTATTTCCCTTACTTCGTTGGCGATAAGCTGTATATAAAGGAATATCGGCTAAGTGGGAAAGATACCACACACGTTTACATACAAGACATTAGCTATATAATTGGTTCTGGTCATCATACCAATAGTCATCTACTTAGTGAGAATGGGTACTTATATCAATCGCCATTAACCTATTACATTCAGAAAGGGCAATGGGACTTACCTCCAGGTTTCGAAAATGGGTATAATTCCAGATTCAGAAGAATTTTAGACTTCGAGTGTATTTCTTGTCATAATGCCTACCCAGACTTGGTGAAGGGATCTGTAAATAAATACACAAGTATGCCAACAGGTATAGATTGTGAGCGATGTCACGGACCTGGAAGCTTACATATTGCAGAAAAGCAATCTGGTCTGGTAGTAGATACTAAGCTTGGGGTGGATTACAGCATAGTTAATCCTAAAAAACTACCCTATGACTTGCAAATAGACGTATGCCAAAGGTGCCACCTGCAAGGAGATGCAGTACTGAAAGAGGGTAAAAACTTTTATTCTTTTAGGCCAGGTATGCATTTGAATAATGTGATGAGCATCTTTTTACCTGTCTATGAAAATCAAGAGAAGGGATTTCTTATGGCGAGTCACGCTGAACGATTGCATAAATCTAACTGCTTCCTAAAGACAATGGAGGGAGATAAGCCTAGCCTAACTTGCATTAGTTGTCATAATCCTCACGTTAGTGTACAAAGTCTAAAGGCTGATTACTTTATAGAGAAATGTCAAACCTGCCACATCAATACACACAAACCAGCTGAACTTAGCACTTGGAAAATCAAAGGTGATAATTGCATTACCTGTCATATGCCAAAAACGGGTAGTATAGACATTCCCCACGTTAGAATTACAGATCACTACATTAGGAAAAATAATAAAAAAGGGGTGAGCAGTGCAGAGGGAATGGGCAAATTCAAAAGTCTAACATCTGTAAATAATCCCAACCCAGACGATAGAGATAAAACATTGGCATTTATATATTATTATGAAAAGTTTAGCAGCAATAAGGCCTTGCTAGACAGTGCTTATTTGTATCTACAAAAGTTTAAACCAAGTGAAAAGCCAGATTTATACATATTATATTATTACTCAAGGGGGGAGTGGGCAAAAGTAACTACTGCCGATTTGATTAAAAAACCGCTGCGAACGGCATTGTTAAACTACAGGGTAGGGCAGTCGTATTACAATCAAAACAACTATGCTAAGGCAGAGCAATTTTTTGTATTAGCAACAGATATAGAGCCGTATAATCTTGATTATCAATTGAAATTAGCGCAAACCTATATTAATTTGAAAAATATGGCTCAGGCGCAGGGCAAGTATCAGTTTATAATAAAGGAAAACTCTAAAATATATGAAGCATACAACGGTTTGGCGCTTATAGCCTTAAGTCAAAATAATTTAGTACTAGCCTATCAAAATTTAAGCAAATGTTTGAAGTTGAACCCTGACTATGAACCAGCCCTAATAAATATGGCAAAATATGAATTGGGAAATGGATATACAGATAAGGCTAAGGTAAGAGTTACTAAAATATTAAAGAAAAATCCTACCAGCGTTCAGGCCCTGCAATTGCAGCAATATCTAAATCAATTAAATTAGCAGATGTATCTATTAGCTTAGTTTTGCCCAATGTACATTAGCAGCACACAGGTTAGAGTAAGATATGCAGAGACAGACCCTATGGGTTATGTGTATTATGGTAACTATGCTGCATATTATGAGGTAGGTAGGGTAGAGGCGTTGCGACAACTAGGACAAAGCTATAAGTCTATGGAAGAGTGTGGCATAATGATGCCTGTGTTAGACCTAAAGAGTATTTATGTAAAGCCTGCCCTATATGATGACCTCTTAACCATACAAACCACCGTCAAAAGTTTGCCGGCCGTTAAAATGCATTTTCGATACGACATTTTCAATCAGCACGACGAATTAATTAATTACGGGGACACTACTTTGGTGTTTTTTGACATAGCGAAACGAAGACCCAGACGTGCCGACGATAAACTTTTAGCTGCCTTACAGGTATATTTTAATACTATCTAATGCCCAAAATATGTAGCCTATGGTAAAAATTTGGAAAAACATATATTGGTACCGTCGCTATGCTCTATACAGATGGTGCTTTAAGTTCCTATATAGGGCGCAATTACCTATGATGGGTGGTATATCGCTGTGGCAAACAGGTAAGTTCTTTTTACGACAAGTGAAAAATGAACCACTAGGTATGCGTGCTAGTGCTATCGCATTTAATTTGTTTCT
>JAWXCF010000071.1:0-28229 GCA_034440515.1 Bacteroidota bacterium | reverse complement strand
CCATATAATTGGTGATAATGAATTTATAAGTGGAGTCTTCTCTACTGATAAGCAAAATAAAATATGGGTTTGCACTTACAATGGTCTATTTGAGTTTGAGAAGGTTGGGAGTAGATTAGTATATAAGGGACACTATTTTACTAAAAAAATAATAACTAAAGTGATAAAAGATAGAGAGGGGAATCATTGGGTATCTACATTAAATGAAGGTATATATATAATGCCAAAAAATGCCCCCAAGATGATTAACAATTATAATAATGATTTATCATTAGGTAAAGTGAGAGGGATGGCTGCAGACCATAAGGGAAACCTCTACTTTAGTAGTGGGATAGATTTATATACCTATAATCCAAATAAATACAATAGTCTAACACAATTCAAATCTTTAGACTATTTCTATGAAATTCAAGGCTTGTATTTACTTGGCAACCAAGATTATTTATTTATACAGAAAAAGGTAAATGAAATATACTCGGTTAAAAAACAAAATATAAAAGTGGCGAATAGCTCATCGTTGCTTTTAAGCATCAAGAGTTTATCAAGCGGTTCTACTGGCAATGTTCATTTTATGACCAGTTCAGGATATAGGTACTGTTCTGACATTTTTACAGACACATCATATACTTACTCCAAACATATACCGGACATAGACGATCCTTACATTTCAGAGCGTGGGTATGGAATTCACTTCGATAAAAAAGCTGATGCACTGTATTTGTGTAACAACTTTGGCGTTAGGCTGTATAAAAATGGAAAATATGAAGAAATTAGAGATGGGAAAAACCAAATAATTTGCATTTCTTTCTATTCGGGTAGAGATGGAATAGTCTGGGTAGGTACCAATCACAATGGTATATATGGTATAGAGGGCAACAAAATAAGATATCATTTTGATATGCGTAGTGGTCTGCCATCGCATATGATAAAGTGCATAACCACTGATAAAGAGAACCTATGGGTAGCCACAATAAATGGATTAACTAGAATTAATTTGCTGACCAATAAGCACATACAAATAACACAGAATGATGGATTGATAAGTACAGACATATATAGGATGGAAGTATTAAATAGGCAGATATATTTGGCTACAGCTAAAGGTTTACTAATATTTGATATAAATAAGGACTATTTTAATTCTTGTAAGCCAATAGTGTACATCACATCATTTCTGGTAAATGGCAAGCTGTATAATCAGATACCTGAAATTATAAACTTACCTTGGAACGATAATAATATCAACATTGATTTTTCGGCAGTAGGAATGACCTATCGGGGCAATCAAAAGTACTTGTATAAACTTACTGGACTAAGTAAGACTTGGACTGTGGTTGATGCGAATGTACGAAGCATACCCTTTTTTGAATTGAGCCCTGGCGAATATACATTTGAAGTATATGCAGTAAATGACGATGGACTAAAAAGCCAATTACCTGGCAAAATTCAATTTAGAATATTGAAGCCCTATTGGCAAACTTGGGGATTTAGAATTGGTAGCCTCGTTTTATTTTTATCAATAATTATAGGTTTTGTTCGCTGGCGCACCAGCACTATTTACAGCAATAGACTGAAAAAGGAGGAGCTAATAAACAGCCAATTAGCCACGCTAAGGTCACAAATGAATCCCCACTTTATGTTTAACGCATTGAATAGCATTCAAGAATTCATTATTATGAATCAAAAAAAAGAAGCCAATTCATATTTGGGCAAATTCGCTGACCTAATGCGATTAATCTTAGAAATGAGCCAAATAGATAAAGTTTCAATACATAAGGAAGTAGAGTCGCTAAGATTATACACAGAACTTGAGGCTCTTAGATTTGATGAAGCTGAATTAAAAGTTGATTTACTTATTGCACCTGAAATGGATAAAGCCATTATATATATTCCGCCAATGATTATTCAGCCTTTTGTTGAGAATGCCTTTAAGCACGGATTAAGTCCAAATCAAGGTGCTAATAAACTTATGACTATTGTATTTGCAGAAATAGAAAATGCCGTAATATGCACCATAACCGACAATGGAATAGGTAGGGTAGCCTCGGCAAATAATAAGAAAAGAAGGCTCGTATATCAATCGTTTGCAGTGAATGCTAGTAGCCAAAGGCTAGCTCTGCTAAATGATAGCTTAAAGTCTAATAAAATAGGTATAAAGACAATAGATTTGTATGATGATGATGATGTGTCAATTGGTACTCAAGTAATTGTCACATTACCCAAAATGTAATCATATTTTTGATGTAATAGTAGAACACACGATAAAAATAAACAAACTTTTTATATGGAAATAAATAGTAAGATAATTACCATAATAGTAGATGATGAACCTAGAGCCAGGCGCCTGCTGAGAACAATGATTGCTGAAAACTGCCCCAATTTGTTTGTGGTTGACGTAGCAGCAAATGTAGATGACGCTGAACTTATCATAAAAAAACATAATCCACAACTGGTATTCTTAGACATAGAAATGCCTAATAAAAGCGGATTTGAATTGTTGGAAATATTTGGAAGTGACAAGTTTAATCTAATATTTACCACTGCCTACAGCGATTATGCAATTAAAGCTTTTGAAGTATCGGCTATAGACTATTTACTAAAACCTATACAGACAGACCAGTTAGTTAAGGCAGTTGCTAAAGTTAAAAAGGCAATAAATGAAGATGACTTAAAGCAGAAGATTGAGGCATTGCAAAATAACTTAGACATTGCTAATGTGAAGAGAATTGGCTTACCAAGTCAACACGGTTTAAAATTCGTAATGTCAAATGAAATTATATATTTTAAGGCTGAGGGTAGCTATTCTAAAATAATACTGACTGATGATAAGCGTGTGATGGTTTCTAAGAAATTGGGCGATATGGAGAACCTTGTGAAAGGGATTGATAATTTTACCAGAATACATAGAAGTTACATAGTAAATACAGATCATATTACTGAATTTATGAAAACAGATGGTGGTACCGTAAAACTTTCAAATGGAGATATCGTTAGTATATCTAGAGATAGAAAAGATGAAGTTCAGCGTAAAATTAAATCGCTATAATATCTTATTATACACTTCTACATAGCCTTTTGCCATAGTGTGCATACTGTAGTTATCTAGGCTATGTTGTCTACAATCTTTCCTGCTTAGTAATTTCAACTTTGGAACCATATTTATAGCTTCTTCCAGATTTTCTACTATATAGCCAGTCACATTTTGTTTGATGATTTCAGGCATAGAGCCTCTGTTATAAGCTATTATAGGTGTGCCACACATCATTGCTTCAGCAACACTTAGTCCAAATGGTTCATCAAAATGAATTGGATGAAGTACTGCTAAGGCTTTGCCTAATAGTTCATTTCGTTTGTCAGGACCCACATTGCCAATATATTTTATTTGATTATTATCAACTAAAGAAGCAATTTTCTGATTATAGTAATCAGCATCTTGTATTAGTCCTGCTATTATTAATTGCTTATTTGTAGCTAGGGCTATTTTACAGGCGTCAAGTGTACCTTTATCTGGGTGAATGCGCCCAAAGAAGAGTAAATAATCATCTGAAGTTTCATTAAAAGTAAACTGGCGACTATCTATACCATTATACACATTTGCTGTATAGTTCAGCGAATTATGACGGTCACTGTAACTGATGCTGACGTAGTGGGAAGTGTCATTGTATTTCTTATAAACGGGTACTATTTTATTTGAAGAGAAACCGTGTATGGTAGTTACAATTGGTGTTTTGACCAATCTAGAGTAGGTAAGTGGAAGAAAGTCAAAGTGATTGTGAATAATGTCAAAATCACCTGCTTGTTCCATTAAATTGCTAATGTGCAGACATTCCCATACCTTGGCGTCCATACCTTGAGTTTCTGCATAGCCACTTGGCACTACTGCACATAGTTTTGCATTGGTTACACTATTGCCAGTTGCAAATAAAGTCACATCGTGCCCTAAATTTACTAATTCTTCACAATGATTAGAAGCTACTTGTTCCCAAGGACCATACGCAGTTGGTGGTGTTCGCCAAGCTATTGATGAAAGTATGGCTATTTTAAGTTGTTGCATTACAATCTGATTCTAAACAGATTATATTTTAACTGTTTTTATCTTTGATACTTTATTTATTTTACCATTAATAGCTAACTCATTTAATGTTTTATTAAATATGGCTATACTTTTAGTATGCTGTTTCTGTTCCGCATTTATAAGTTCTAACTGTTCCAATTGCGTCAATTCTTCCTCAATTACTTGGTGACTGATTAAATAGGCTAACGTACTTTCCGCTCCTTGGTTTGAATTGATGCCATATGACTCTAGACCATCAAAGCAAGTACCATTAGCAGGATCATATAGGCTCATACTAAGCGTATTTTTACCAATGAACCACTTGTAACTGCTACACATTCTTACTAGATAGGTACTATCACCTGTCATTTTGTACATTTTCCTATACATTAATACCATATTCATAGCATCTACTGGCTGTTGACCAAACTCTGAGTAAGAGTGATTTATGTCATACCATTTCTCATTTCCTATCAGACTCAAATGTTCGTGCTTGAAGCAAATATTAGTAATGAATTCACACGTTTTTAGGCAAGCTTCTTTTATTTCTGGACTAGGTATAATATCATAAGCGTAAGCTAATGCCAACGGCAATAGTCCATTATCATAGGTTAGACTAGCCTCAAACCATACCCAACCTTGCCTATGAGTTGATGTAGAAGCGTAGGCTAACATTAATTTATCGGTTAACTTAATTAGTTCAGCCATACTTAATTCATCAGTAGGATACTCTTGTAGGAATCTAGTAATACCAAGTATGCTATTTGCCCAAGACCTAATAGAGGTTAGGCTAGACATTTGCTTGATGCTAGTTAAAAACATCTCCCTAGAAAATGCTCTAATTTGTTCATCAGGTGCTTCTTGTACTGTGTATCCTAATGCCCAAATAGTTCTACCTAAGGCATCTTGTGTTCCAGTGTTATCTAAGTACTCACGACTGTAACTTAAGAAATTTCTAAAGCTGCCATCAACATTTTGCATATAGTGAATAAAACTTAGGTAAGTACGTACCAAGTTTAAATTTTTCTCAGATTTATTTTTCTTATATTCCTTAAGAGCAACGATCAGTGCACGTGCATTATCGTCTAATGTGTAGCCCTCTTTATAATCTATTAGTCCATATCGAGCGTGTTGTAGCACACCCGTACTATCTGTCAATCTATAAAGATGATTTAAATTAAATTTCCGAAGATCAGCCAGCTTCATAATTGGGTTGGCTATGTTTAATTGTACAGGTGATGGCTCGTCAATTAATACTTCTGCATATTCAAAATATTTGTTTTGCATCAGGCTCCACTTATTGGCTTGACCAAATTCAAATGCTGCTTGCCTCATTTCCTCCATTTCAGTAGGGTTGTTCAGCAATTGTAATAGCTGATTACTGAGTTGAGCAGTTCCTTTAAAGTCAAATAATTTACCTCTTCCATTAGCTAATAATTCTTGAGCGTGCCAATAAGGGGTACTTAATACAGCTGCCCCGGCGCCTACTGCATAGCTTAATGTACCAGATGTTATTTGAGCCTCATTTAAATATGGTGTCACATATAAATCTGTTGCTGCCAAATATTCAAACAATTCACTTTCCTCTAAGTAAGAGTTAATGAACCTAACATTGTCTTGCATTCCTAAATCATTGACCTTTTTTATCAAATAGTTTCTGTACTCCTCTCCACTTACTTTAATAATAGACGGGTGGGTGGCTCCCAATATAATGTATAGTAAGTCGGGATGCTGTGCCACTACTTTTGGCAATGCTTCTATTGCGGTTTCTATACCTTTATTTCTACTGATGAGGCCAAAAGTTAGCATCACTTTCTTATCGCACAAATTGTGTTTCTTTTTTAATTCGACCCTTATATCGTCGTTCAAAATATAATCTGGTACGCCGTGCTGTATGATTTTAATTTTAGTGCTAGGTACATCATATATTTCATTTAGGAATTTTTTTCCTTTATTACTCATCACTACTATGCCAGCAGCCAATCTTGATATTTCTTTCGTGATGTATTTAATAGAATATGAAGGCTCCTTTAATATAGTGTGAAATACATTGACAAAAGGGACTTTTAACCTATTTAATAAACTTAATATATAAAGCCCATCGTTTCCACCAAAAATACCGTATTCGTGCTGAACTATTACTAGGTCTATATCTGATTCATTTATTTTGGCTGCAGTGGCTTTATAGTCTTCTAATTCAAATTGATTTATTATATACTTTACTTCTTGTGGGTAGTTAATTTCATCATTTACATTATGTAATGCTGCTATTGAAACTGTAAAATTATTAGAATCTAAAATTAACTCGGCAGATTTAATTAAATTCTGAGTGAAAGTTGCGATGCCACATTGGCGAGGTGGATAGGTAGAAATATATAATATATGCATAAAGTCGTTTTTAGTTGCTAATAGATTGAGATATAAGGATTGTCATTCTTTAGATTAAAATCCATTTAATAAATACAATATATTCTTTAATTTAGTTTATCAATACAATGAAATTTTTATTTTAACAAATTTTAACCCACCTTTTAACGATTTTTAGCATAAAAAAACCCTGACTGCTAATACAGTCAGGGTTATGATGGTCTATTATAAATTGTTTTATTGCTTTATCAATCTAACTCTAGCGGGTCCATTTACTGTTTGTACTTGTAATACATATATTCCTGCCGGTACTGTGGTTATGTCAATAGCTAGTATATTGGTATTTACTACCATTATCTCAGTTACTATTCTACCTTGTACGTCAACCACAGTAATTACGCTACCGTTAGTTAGTTTACCATCTACAGTAAATATACCAGATGTTGAAGGGTTAGGATAAACATTAATGCTGCTATTTAAAGCTTTATCTGCTGCAATACTATTGTTTCTTTCTCTTACTATTTTAATATTATTTGCTTGAGTAGATTGTAGTGAATCTTTAGATCCTATTTTAGCTCTTACTGCCCATTTCAAGTTAATAGAGTCGCCTACTGCCACACCTAGACTTGCAGCAAATGCATCAAGTTGTTGGTTAGTGATAGAAAAACCAGTACTAGTACCATTATTATTACTAAGGCTACGGAAACGTGCAGGAGTAAAGTTTCCTGTAGCTCTATCCATAATTACATAGTATATAGAGCCTGCTGTAGATGCAGACCAGTTAAATGATACTATAGCAGCGTTTTTAGAATTGGTTACTAATCTAAAGTTAGACGTTGGTGATGTTAAGTTAAATGCTACAAGCTGAATTTTCCTTACCAGTCTTATTGTATATACGTCTGATGAGAATAGAGAATCTTTATTAGCACCGTATGCTATTACAGTATATTTAACGTCAAGACTGTCGCCTGGGTTTAGACCCCTACTTACCAATATAATGTCTAACAATGCGGGTGTTACTGTAGACAACGTTGTGTCTTTACCACTATTGTCTGATGGTAAGGTAAATAATGGTGTAAGGAAATTACCTGATATCAAATCAACTCTAAACGCATAACGAACAGCATTTTTACTGGCTCTCCAACGAATGTTGATAGGTGTAGTTAAAGTGTTGGCTGTTTCAATTCTAGTTCCATTTACTGGAGTTATTAGCCTGAATGCAGATAAACCAGCCTCACGTTTCAATATAATATTATATGTCTGAGTCGAGTTCAATGAATCTGAACCGTCATAGGCACGTACTATCCATTTCAATATGGTACTATCTCCAGCTTTCAAACCTCTGCTAGCTAATAATGCGTCTAGTTGACCTAAAGTGAATGTCAATACAGTGTCTTTACCGTTATTATTAGTCAAGGTATTTAGCACAGGATTGCTAAAGTTACCAGTAGGTAAATCTAAAAGGAATCTATATCTGATGGCAGGTACACTTTTACTAAACACGATATTTATAGTAGATGTACTCGATGTTTTTGTTATGATTCTGGTATTAGTTGTAGGAGATATTAATCTGAATGCAGTTAAAGCACCAAATATCCTATCGCCACTTAAATCAATACGTTGAATTCTTAGGTCAAATCTTGCACCTGTATCTTTAATATTATAACCTACAGTTTTAAAACGTGCTGTCAAATACTCTGCAAATGCATCTTGCTCCGAACCTGCTATCTGGAACGTTGCTCTGTTTGGAGTTCCAATTAGAGCTTTCATTGTATCTAAATCTCGTCTTTTAGTACCAAACTTTACAAAAGGATAACCATCACCACCGCCAGCTAAAAAGTTTAAGGTAACAAACTTGATAATTCTAGTTGTATCACCCCAAGGCTGAAAGTTTCTTACTAAAGTATCAGTTGTTTTACCATTTGTATCTACCAATACAGCACTTCTAATTCTAGACTGTGCAGGTTTAGTTAAGTCAAAGGCAAAACGAACACCACTTACTTGCGGGAATTGACCAGGTGTTATGCCTGTACCACTAGCTGCAACAGCGTGTTCTAATATTCTCCTAGTGTTAGCGGCAGTAATATCTAAAAGCGATAATCTGTTGTTAAATCTTAATGAATTTTCTATATCTAATTGAGAAATATCTCCCCTTATTTTATTTGCAGATAAGTTTGGTGCAGGAGGAAGCAATTGTACACTACTACCTACTGAGAATACTTCACCCACTGCACTACGAATACCACCACCATTTTTCAATGAAATTTTAGTTTGTGGCTCCACCAATCTTGCAATTGCAAGGTTAGCATCTGCGCTGATATTACCTAAATTGGTTTCTTCAGTTCTAACGAAATCTCTACGACCTTCTAGGAATACTTGAGTTTTACCGAATAATTTACCATCTTTTCTAACAATAACTGAAAATATTGAGTCAGTAAGGCCTTTTATTCTGCTAGCCTTAGAGTTGACTGTATATGCACCAGCATAGGTACCATATAGAGAAACAACACCAGCGCTATCAGTTCTATAAGCACCGTTTACAGTAGAGTCTAGTTCTGACACCATTAGAACACCAGAACTGTCAAATGAAGGAACAAATCTACCTACATATCTGTAGTTTGCAGCTGTGTTCAATATCGCAATTGGGTTGTTGTCAGCATTTTTAGTCAAGATTGGATATTTACGAGTTCTAGTATCACCAGCTCTTAATACGTCATTTCCGTCTGCACAAAGTGTATGTGATCCACCAGCTATGATGATACTCGCACCTTTTAGTTTGGTAGCTAAATCTTCTTCGAATGCAATTTGTTGCAAGTGAGTCATTACGATTACTACTTTCACCCCGTGAACGTTACGTAATGTATCTATGTACGGTTGAACTACTTTAGCTAACTCCGTCATATTGTTAGTACCAGCGCCAGCGCCTTTTATTTTTACGCCACCTATACTACTTATAGAATTAACAATAGGAGTGGTCGCACCTACTACACCTATTTTCACACCGTTTACATATATAATAGTTGCGTTAGCTATACTTCTCTTTTGATTAGGATTAGAAATAGTAGGAAGCGCTTTAAATAAAGTATCTGCTTGAATAGCATTTGTAAATAAACCTCTCAATGCAGCATCTCCACTAAAATCTAAGTTAGAACTTAAGTAAGGGAAATTTGTACCCACCCATCTTAATTGTGTATTTGAGCCGTTAAATGCGGCACCAATCATATTAGCAAATTCTGTAGTACCTAGGTCAAATTCGTGATTACCAATACAAGCAGCACGTGTACCTAATATATTATGAATGGCAATATCAGCACGTCCAATACTTTGTGTGATGTTAGCAGTTGAACCAGAAAAGTATGTACCTACTGCTTTTTTCAAAGGTGCATTTAATGAGAAGTCTTCACTTGCACTTAAGAACGGACTAGGGATGTATAAATCACCTGATGCTAGTGTAATGCTATTTTTAACTTGATCTTCTAATATATCAACTACAGCACCATAGTTTGGTGCATCTTTAACGGCTTCTACTCCAGCCTCGTGGTCACTTCCGTGTAGTATTTGTAGCGTATATATATTCTTTAGTGTAACTAATTCAAATCTCCAAGTACCTGAAGTGCTGTAAGTAGATGTCGAAGTAGTAGCAACATAAGTAGAGGTGCCAGGTGCAAACACAGAAACAATTCTGAATGCAAATTTTCTATTGTTTGAAACTCCTGAAACTCCTGTTAAATCAAATTTTCTATTTCTCCAGCTATCACCTGTCGTGTTTCTTAGTAAACCAGCAGTATCTGTACCAGCGCCTGTCCAGTCTATCCAGTTTAGACCACTATCAATGCTGTATTGAAATTTACTCCAACGGCTAGAAGTATTACTTTGTCTGTGGCTATAATTAATTACGACGTTATTTAGTTTGACAGTAGATACCCAAAATGCAATACCTGCAGTCCCACTTGCAGTGCCTTGTGTAGGGTAAGTATTGGTATTTTTAGCTGAATTATCAGCTACAGTTGTATCTACCAGTATGTTGCCACCTGCAAAAGTAGCAGCAGTATTTCCTTGTAACATCAAGGAACCTGTACCTATTTTAGGGATGTCAGAACCTGTTGAAGTGATGTTATCAGGTGTTGCGGAATTAAAATTCCATTGTGCAACTATCTGCGCCTGCATACCAACAGAGGCAAACAGGGCTAGAATAATTAAAAGATGTTTTATTTTGAACATAGTATATCTCAAATAAGAAATGGACACAAAGAACGTCAATTGCTACCACTGATTTTAGCTCTCAATGTTAAGGAATTGTAAAATTATAAGTAGTTGTGTTTACTTTTTTTGTTTCTTAGTAATCAACTTATTAACTTAAAATAGTACCACTAAAACTCAAATATTTGCTTAATTATTACTTATTTAAATGCTGTATGGAATCCCATACAGGTTTGTATAGGTATAGCTCTGCACGTGAGGGACCAAAGCTATCTAGCCTTGTCATATCTTGAGATAAGTTTGAGCGCCCATTCCAATCTCTATCTACAATTACAAAATATAATGAAGAGTTATGTATGCTTTCTGGACCATAATTCAGTTCAATACATTCTAATTCTTTATAATCTGGGTAAAATTTGTTGTAATAATGAAAACTTGCCCCATATACCCAATGTATGGAAGTCCGATATTGGTCAGGTGTTAAGTTTCTTCCTTTTGCGTCTACTTTAATCCTATCTAAGATTTCCCTATCATTAGCATTGTAAGTCCAATTAGATGATCTATTTAATTGATATGCATATACATCGTGTGCAATTATAAAAATGCAAAATATTAAAAGGAACTGCTTTATAATCTTTGTAACATTAGCATTGACAGCAAAATAATTTATCAAAGTACTGCACAAAGTAAATAAGTTTAATAATAAAATCGGATATATAAACAAAGATGTTCTACCTAAAGGTACAGGAGTTTTCAGTAAAACAAATTGTAAACAAATACTCGAATAAATAACAAATAAAATGCCTGAAATGGCCCCAAGTCTGGAAACTTTAGCAATGTCTGACTTAAATATGTTAAAGAAAACTAATGAGCTAAGCAGAAGTATAGCCATAAAAATCCCTGGCATATACACTACATAGTTGGCATCTATAAAATTATCATAGTTTAAAAATCTGAATAGTTCTCTGAATGTATCGTAAGAAAATCCATTGGTACCGCCAAAGTAAAATTGTTTGTGTTTAATATTTATTCTTAATGGCTCCCAGCATATTAATGTAAGTACTACAGTGAATCCCAATACTATAGCTGCTACTTTTATAACTTTCTGTTTATAAATAAATAAATGAAATAATGTTAATACTCCTACATATGAAAGCCAAACGTTTATAGTCGTAAAGTTGCCATAAACAGATAGAATTAAAAAGAAAAAACTGTAGCCGAGGTATGTTGTAGATTGCTTTACACTGAAATATTGCAATAAGTAATACAAAGACATTAACATAAAGGCAATGCTTAACCCGTAACCTCTGGCCAAGCCAAACATTTCTAGCAGGTATGGATTACAAACCAGTATTGTGAAACTAAAAAGTCTTAAAGAATTTGATACAAATAGTAGGTTTACGATGCGAAAACTAGCTAAGATATAGACTATTAGCGCCAATAAATTAGGAATTCTAACTGCAAAGGTTTGGTAGCCAAAAACCAATCCAAATATCTTAATCAAGATCGTGTTTAATATGTGATTATTAGCAGAGGGTTGATTAATGTTAGTAAATACTTCGTTCCAAGTATTTGTGGCATAATTCATTACCGTACTTGCTTCATCAGCAGTTATATCCAGCTTCCAAGCTCTAATAACTGTATAGGTAAATACGAATAAACCTATAAGTAAAAAAGGTAATAGAGTTTTGAAGCGATGCATTTTTATGAATTATTTTAGAGTAGGTAGGGCTGAGGAATCTATATAAACAGTTATGTGTGAAATGCTAAATGATTGAATAGGCGTAAGTACTTGCTTTAAGCTATCTATTTGTTTATCGCTATCATCGTACAATATATAGTAAAGTGGTTTATTATCTATGTTTGGCAATATCTGATATTTAAAGAACTTAAATTCTGAATAGTATTTAGCATAGTAGGGTAGTACTCGTTCTAATCTAGAAGTAGATGCACTTTGAAATTGATTCTGTCTGTAACCTAATTTACTAGCAGAGGATTGAATAAATCGTATTATTTTTTTATTTTCAGCATTATATCGCCAATATGGGGAATGCGTTATTTGCCAAGAGCTAATATCGTGAAATATGAAAATTAGGCATAAGCCTGAAAAAATTTGTACGATAATTAGATTTGATTTTGCTTTAGTTACATCTGCCTGAAAATAACAGGAAACCAATGCCATCAGATTAAGTAGCATCAATGGGAAAAGAAATAATGCCGTCCTAGCTTTTGCAACAGGTGTTCCCAATAGGGTAAATTGTGTACCTATGCTGGCTAATACAATAAATAAAATGATAGTAATTGCAAATAAATTTATGTGCATATTGTTATTAATGTACTTATATCTAACTGAATTAAAAATACTAAATATAGAAATAAAGAATATGCTAAAAAAGATGCCAGGCATAAATGCAAAGTAGTTTGAACCCATCACATTGTCATAGTCTAGGCACATAAATAAATCGTAAATGCTGTCAAATACAATTCCAAGAACTCCTCCATAATAGAATTCATTGTGGGCAATATTTACCCTAACTGGTTCCCAAATAATGAGAGTTAATATGATGCTAAAGGCTAGATAAATTCCTAAAGTCTTAAACAAGCCTGTTTTAACTACAAATACTTGAAATATGAATAGAAACCCAGCAAATGCTAGCCATACATTAATTATAATGAAACTACTATATACAGCTAATAAAAGTAAGAATAGGGCAAGAACTAAATTTACTGTTTTTTTGCTATTATGTAAATATTTTAATAGATAATAAATAGAAGTAACTAAAAATGCTAAACTTAAACCATATCCCCTAGCCAATGAGAACATCTCTAGCAAATATGGATTAGATATTAAGATACAGAAAGATAGAAATACTAAGGTTTTTCGCTGTACAATAAGTTTACTTAGTTTATAACTAAATGTAATGTATAGTATTAGTGCGCATAGACTTGGAATTCGAATTGCAAATACTTTAAATCCAAACAAATAGCTACTAAGTTTAACAAGTATTGAATTTAGGATATGATTATTAGCAGACGGTTTTTGAATATTGGTAAGCACTTCATTCCAAGTATCAGAGGCATAGTACATTACAGTATATGATTCATCTGTAGTTATATCAAGCAGAATGGCTCTGACACAACAATATGCAAATACACTGAATCCTGCTAATAAATAAGGGAGTGAATTTCTATAAAGAAATAGGTTTGGCATAAATGGTGCTTAGTACTTGCAATAATTTTATTGCTACTTAAAATTCATACTTTAAATAGCTATTAATTAGACAGTTGACACTTTATGTTAATCTCACCAATTAGATTTTTAAAAAAAAGTAATCAATAGAGATAAAGCTTTGGTCAATTATCTTTTTTAAGTAAGATGCCAAAAGTAAACAAAAATTAGAATTATTTGCAGATGTCTGAAGCTGGCAAATTAGGTATAAATACATTTATAGTTGTGCCTAGTCCCTTTTGGCTAATCACATTAATAGTACCATTTATATGACCCAACAACTCTTTGACTATGTAAAGACCTAGACCTGATCCGTTACCACGGGGGCTCGACCTGAAAAACATTTCAAATATCTTATCCGCGTGTTCGCTTATTATTCCTTCACCATTGTCAATTAGGCTAATATTTATGCCTGTCTGCAAGCCTTCTACAGTAATATAAAGTAGTGATTCTTCTTTGTCGTCATCTTTGAACTTGATAGCATTACTTATCAAATTATTTAATATGATACTAATGGCATAGCTGTCAGACATTACGCTGAGATGAGATGAGCAATCGTAATTAATTTTTAAATCTCTCAAACCACTATAATTTTGAAAATGCTCTAAGCATTGCTCAATAATTCTTAGCAAATTAACGCTTTGAATTTTGAGAATATTACGATTATATTGACTATGGTGAATAATATTTTGCACCAATTCATCCAGTTTTAATACACAGTCTTTCATCTTATTCAGAATTGTTCCTGTTGATTCTGCAAGTGACTCCCTGTCTACTAAACTAAGCAAACCTAATACACTAAGCAGCGGTGCTCTCAATTCGTGACTGGCGCTGTATACAAATCTGTCTAATTCTTTATTTGCTTTTACTAACTCTGTGTTTTGCTGTAACAGTTTTTTCTCAAAGTTTTCTTGTTCAGTTATGTCTCTATATGATAATACCCAGCCTTCAAATCTGTTAGAAACCATTAATGGTGCGCTGTATCGCTCTATTATATTGCCATTTCTCAGTCTTAAAGTTCCTTTACTTTCTTCAAGCGTGTGGCTAAATGTGCTCTTTAATTCATCGATATATCTATCTGACTCAATTATTTGCCCAACAATGTGCCTGATTAAATCGGCTCCCTTAAGACTTATTAACTTATCTTCTGATAAGTTCCAAATTTTGGTTAGCTGAGTATTGTAGTTTAGCAGTTTGCCATCTTTATTGAATATTGCCATACCCTCAACAGTGCTTTCTAAAGTTGCCTTTAGCTTAGCAAAGTGCTCCTGCAAAGTAAATTTATAAGAGATATTTTCAAAGAAATTACCAAGAGTATTTGCTAATGCTCGGATAGTCCTTATTTCGTTTCCAGTCCACTCTCTATCTAGACTACATTCGTCAAAACCAATAAAGCCCCAGTACGCTTGATTCTTAAAAATAGGTACAGCTAGTGTGGCCCTTACGTAAGGGGCGTGTAGCTTTATGTTTTTAAACTGTTTCTTACTTTGTATAATTACTTGTCCAGATGACAAGCTGGAATGCATATTGTCTAAATACCAATATGCGCTAATAGCGGAATTAGAAGTATAAATGCCCTCTAAAATGGGCATATCTTTACTAAAAGTATATCTACATTTTAATGCAGCTTTGTTGTTTTGCTCAGCGTGGTTCCACTTATATACATAGGCAATATCTGTATCTAATCCTTTGCAAATGATTGATAATATTTGTGGTAATACTACCTCACGCTTATCTTCACTTAGCAACATACTGGTAGCCATTTGTATGGATTCAAGTAAATTGTTGGCTTGAATTAGGCTTATTTCAGACTTTTTAACCTCTGTTACGTCAACAGCTGTACCTGTTCTTATGATGGTACCATCAGGGTATCTACTTGCTAGACTGCTACCTCTTATCCAAATTGGATCATCTGCCCCATTAAACAAAAGTCTATATTCTAGCAGTAAAGGTGAATTCTTTTGATTTGATTCTTTTATTTTTCGCTCTATATCTTTTTGATCGTCTGGGTGAATGCTGTTAAATCTAAGCTTTGAGTTCTCCATTAATTCAAGCTCGCTTACACCAAATAATTCTCTAACAGAACCGTGTACATAAGCAAAGCTTTCTTCACCATTCGGCTGAGTTACAATTCTATAATTTACTACTCTTTGTGTTGCACCAATATTGTTATATATACCGGACTTTACCGTATCGCTTACAAAGTGATTGGCTGCCGTAGGGGCTATAAATCCTTGTTGATAAATGGCATTGCCTAAATCATCGTATATGTATCCACCGCGTTCGTGAACTTGAATGAAAAACCCAGTAATGTGTTTTACCCTGTAAATAATGCTGTATGCTACTTTATCTATTTTAGCATTGTGCATAGTAACCTGAACACTATCCATATCGTCCTCAGCTATTAAACAATCTAGACCTTCCGTATTAGGGTAAATTATTATACTAGGATCATAGCCACATACTTGCATTATGTAATTAGAAATGCTAAGAATTTTTCTTGGACTATCGCACTCGGATTTATAAATGATACCAGGTAAATCCTCTAAACTAAACTCTGCGTTAGATATACCGAAACTCTCCTCACTTCTTGCGAGTTTTCGATTTTCATTAATATCTAAAACTTTTTCAATATTTACAGAGTTCATACATTTGAGTATCAAGTTATAGTTAGTATTGAATAACTTAACTGAATCCAACAAATTTTAGTGCCAACATTACATTTGCACTGGTAAATATCTTGGTTGTTACGTTAGACGACAAACCAAATGTATATAATAATTTGTCAAATAGCAATAATTAATTGTAAACAAAATATAATTTTTGATATTCTATATGAAAAAGTAGAAAATTAGAATTAAGTATTTTTTAATTTACTTAAAGATGATTGAAATTATTAAACTTATTTTAATTTTCTAAAGTTATTTTCCTAGCTACTTCAGTTAACGAACCAACAGACTTATTGTCTTTATTAATTAATGACAGTCTAATTGTATGGATTCCTGCACCCAAGCCCTGCAATACATAAGGTCTCCATTCTGTCAAAGTAAATTTAGTTTTGTCATCAATTAGTACTTCAACTTTATATCCATCAGACGATAAATTGACATTTGTTATATAAAAGTCTAATAATAGATTGTTAATATCTTTACCTTTATAAACGCCTTTGGGTCTGCTGTAGAATAGTAAAGGCTGATCCAAATCTATTCTTTTAGAATTATAACTAATTCCTACTTGAAACTGGCTTAATTCAAATGCGTCTTTTGTTTTGATGCCCTCGTGGTAACTTCTACTTAGAAAAGAAAGCATTACGTAGTTTCCCTCTGGTAATACTTGGCTAAAGGTATCAGTATATCTAGCCTCATAGGGATTGTTGTTCAGTATATGGTGTATGTGTTGACCCTTATCACTTTTATTGCAATCGCACTTATCCTCATAGGGACTATGCGCTGTTAATTCATAATTATCTACTTTATATTTAAAAGATACCCGCCCAGTAGGCAAGTTTGCATTATTTTTGGGAAAATTAAGTTTTAACTTTGCATCTTCAAATGGTTCACTATTAATAAAATAGCCTAATCTAATACCATTTTTTTCGGCTATGATTTGAAACTTTGATTCTATCGATTCCTCCATTAGAAATGATGAATCTGTTAACATTTTATCAGCTTCGTCTAGTGCTTCTTGTCTTTGAGTATTTGTAATTCCTGTTTCGGCTTTTTGTACTTTTTTGCTCTTACAGCTATTAAAACCTACAGCCAAAATGCTTATTACTATTAGTGTGTTTATATGTTTCATTATTGTTGTTGTGTTAGTTTTACTTGATTAAATATACCGTAACCTATAGAAACTAAAAAGGTTGATGCCTTCCAATCTTTAAAGTCGTGTTTTTGTGAAGATTGGTTCAAAGTTGATTGATAATTCTGTGAGAAAACCTGTCCTGAACCCAATATTTCATTGTTATAAGCTTGATCGTTAGTTACAAGATTAAGAGTATTAATTTGATAGTTAAATCGAAGATCTAAGAAAATGGGGCGACCATTTGCATTCAGTGTAGATCCAATACCAAAATTTAGTCCCAATGCAAAAGTTGATAAGCTGTCAAGGTTTGCTATTAATTGTTTATTATACTCTGATTTGATGCCTGTACCGTCAATAATAATTCCAGAAATGTTTGAACTTACCTTACTTGAGGTTAAATTATAACTAAACTGCGGACCAAAAATGAAGAAAATCTTTTTCTTTGTAAATGGCTTGTACCTAAGTAAAATCGGTAAACTTAATTGCTTAATTGTCATATAGTTCTCGCTATATATACTCAAGGTTCTAGTATTGGCTTTGTAGTTATTCCAGGTCGATATAAAATTAGAATTAAGCTCTAAATAGTTTAACTCGGTATTTAATTGAAATTTATTACTCAATACATTGGTGTAAAATATTCCGATTCCGTAAGAAAAGCCACTTCTAAAAACAGAACTTAATGAAGCGTTTGTTGAAGAATTTGATGCAATATCATTTTCTAAATTCGTTAAGTTCTGTGCATTTATGTTGGCAGCACCAATGGAAACTTTAATTCCTGTTGAAGATTTAAAGTCAATAAGTGGTCTGTAGTTAAAAGTATCTACAATTTCATCATACAATATGATTGTTCCATCTCCTTTCCTTGCAGGTTTGTAGTCGGCAGTATCTTTACTATCGTTCACCTCATATTGTGCTAAGCAGTTTATAGACGTTAAGGTACTAATTACGAAAAGAAGGAAAATTAATAATAGCTTCATTTTTAATTGGCGTTATTTATGTTAACTTTTTTAATTATTTAATAGAATATTAAGATGTAAATAGTGCAAATTTTATAAAAGGTTTTACTTATGTACCAGCTTACAAAGTTGTTCAAAATCATCCCATACGTTAGTATCATAATCTATTCCGTGTATAACATTGTTCATCATTGCTTTATGTTCAGGCTCTCCTGGTACTAATACTTCTTTATCGTTGTCTTTAGGTTTTAGTGATTTTAACCCCTCTATCCATTTTTCTATATTCAATTCAAATTCCGAATACGGAATAAAAGCTTCAATTAACCAAGAACCAATAAAATGACCAATGCCTAAACCAGGTAAAGAATCAGCTATAGGTTTGAAGGCTACAAACGGTGGAACCCACTTACCATAATTTGCGCCGGATAATAGGGCACTCATAATGTCAACCCAACCAGCCAAACCACTTCCCTTTTGAATTCCCAAATCGTCAGTACTGCCTAGAGGTAGTAGTACACCATCATTTTTCAATACATCAGCTTGGTTTGAGTCATTTCCTTGACTATCAAGTGCCCAACCTTTGGGTATGTTTTTACCCTCTCGTGCAGCAATTTCTAGTTTACCATTTGCTGCAGCACTAGTAGCCATATCAAGTATAAAAGGTGGGTATTTACCACCAGGTATAGCAACACTAATTGGGTTTGTACCAAAATAGGCCTCAATAGAACCAATTGGAGCAACTAATGGGCTAGCATTGGTCATACTTAAACTTATCATTTTATGAGGAACACCTGGTAGGGTATGTGCTGCACCAATACCAAAGTGACTACTGTTATAAACTGATACCCAACCAGAACCAGCAATAGATGCCTTAGCTCTGGCTATTTCTTGTGCTATATGCCCGACATATAGCCCTAGCCCTGCGTCGCCGTCTAGTCTGGCAGTACCCATAGTTTCGTGTACTATTTTAGGTTTTGCGGCTGGGTTTATCCTATTTGCTTTTATTAATTTTATATATCCAGGTAATCTGGCAATACCGTGACTACTAATACCTCTTAAGTCAGCCAAAAGCAAATTGGTTGTGGCTATTTCTGCAACATCTACTGGAAATCCAAGGCTTTGCCAAAGATCTACAACAAGCCTATATACTTGTTGGTATTTTATGTTAATAGCTTTATGTTCTGTCATTTGATTAAAAAAACTTACCATCCTGTGCAAAGTACATCAGCAATGTGCATTGATTTTAAAGGTAATTTATGAAAATCTATATATGCCTGAATGTGAAGTAAACAACTGTAGTCTGTACTAATTATGTAGTCCGCCTGTAGGGCAAGTGCATTGTTTACTTTCTGCTCTGCCATAGCAGATGATATTGATTCAAACTTTACAGCAAATGTGCCGCCAAATCCACAACAAGTTTCTGCATCTGAACTTTCTATAAGTTCTAGGCCTTTCACGTTTTTTAATAATTCTCTAGGTTCTTGCTTTATACCACACTCCCTAAGGGCAGCACAGGCATCGTGATAAACTGCTTTACCACTCAGACTAGCACCAAAGTCTGTGCGTTTTATAATATGAACTAGAAATGAAGTTAATTCAAATATCCGAGTTTGAGCAGACTTACATTTTAGGTGCCTACTAGTATTGCCAAACAGTTCCATATAGTAGTTTTTTACCATTCCGGCACAACTCCCACTTGGTGTGACTATGTAGTTGGGGGTATCGAAATCGTTTAGCCACTTTTGAGCTACAGGGCGTGTAGTTTCTTTATAACCACTGTTCCAAGCTGGTTGTCCACAACAGGTTTGCTCTTGATTATACTTTACCCGACAACCTACACGGTCTAGCAGTTTTATGGTACTCCAAGCTATTTCAGGCTTTAATTGATCTACAAAACAAGGAACAAACAAGTCAACATTCATTTACTGCGAATTTAAGTATATTAAATCAAGTTAAACTAAAATGCTAAAGGCTTGAATCTACTCAATCTTATTAAAAAATTCTTATGGAATTAAATCTAAGGCGCTTGATACTTTAATAAAGCTTTTCATACTGGGTATGATGCATTCATTTTCTATTCTATTTAGGTAAGGTTCGCTAATTTTATCAATGGAGAAAACTTCTTGCAGGCTTACTCGATTGTTGACTATATTCTAATTAATCCCACTACACAGTTTAATGATTAATTCATTTTGATGAGGTCCATTATTTAAATCTCTTTTTGTTGGAGTGGTTTCTTTTATTTACAACAAGCTCGATTTTATTTATTTACAGTTTTTATTAATTGTAAAGCTGTTCTAGCAGTACATTCACATAATCCAATGTAAAAATTTTACATTACATAGATATTTATTTTCAAAGTATCTAATTATATTATGTATAAGTGTTGCATATTTGTAAAAGTTTGTATAGAAACCTACTAAATTGACTTAATTTTGTACATTTTATAAAGGAATTTTTTATTTAAAATTTCATATAATTTAGTCGCTTTCACACATATAAATTTGCAACAATCGATATGTATCACATTTAATAAATGCTATTATTTCCGCACATAAAAATTAATTTAGGTTTATCTATTATTGGTAAAAGATCAGATGGATTTCACAATTTAGAAAGCATTTTTTACCCCGTTCAATATTTTGATTGTATAGAAATTCATAAATCAGACAGATTTCAAATAAAATATCAAGGTTTACAAATTCCTGGCAATGCAGACGACAATCTATGTCAAAAGGCATATAAATTAATGCTGGAGAGATATGATATTCCTTGTGTTGAATTAACACTTTTAAAGCATATACCAATGGGTGCAGGCTTAGGTGGCGGAAGTAGTAACGGTGCATTTACTATATCTGCTATTAACTCATTGTTCAACTTGGGTTTAGGTAAATCTGAACTTGAGGCTTTAGCACTTGAATTAGGTAGCGATTGCCCTTATTTTATAACTAGTGGTGCAAAGTATGTACAAGGTAGGGGAGAAATATTAGAAGATATTCCTCTAAACCTAAAGGGAATACATATTACGATGGTGATGCCTGGCATACATATAACTACTGGGCAGGCCTTTGCCTATATAAAACCACAGCCTACTGATATTCCATTAACTGATATTATAACTGTACCCATTAATAATTGGATTAGCATTTTAAGAAATGATTTTGAAGACTTTGCATTCTCAAATTTTCCAGAATTGCAGACTATCAAGCAAGAGCTGTATAATTCTGGAGCTGATTATTGTCAAATGTCCGGGTCTGGCAGCACCATATTTGCCCTAAGTTCTATTAAACTAAACATTAATAAGTCCCTAAATAAATATCTAACTTGGCAAGGGATATTAGATTAAAATTGAATGGAAATAATTGACTTTAATGTGAACAATTTGGACGATTTAGTCTCGATTATGCAATCTAATATACCTATATATTTTGCTGAGCACGAAGTGTCAGAATTTAAAAGTTTTTTTACTGATAATCAGGAAAGCTATAAGTATTGGATTGCAACAAAAGACAATAAAGTAGTAGCAGGCGCAGGAATTGCCTACAACGAAAAACTAACTGAGGGGTATTTGTGCTGGGGAATGGTTCAAAATGAGTTAAGGGGCCAAGGGATAGGAACTGTACTAACCAAAATGAGAATAGAAGATGCAAAGAAAACGCTAGGGGTCGGTGGGAAAATAATATGCAAGACGACGCAACATAGTTATACTTATTATCAAAAAATGGGCTTTAAGCTCCTATTCACTGTAGACAATCACTGGACTGAAGGAATGCATTTGTATGAAATGGAGTTAATTTTGGAGTAGATAAACAACTATTAAAATACTTTGAGGATAAGTCTAACTTAAAGCAAAAAGTATAAATATTTTCATTGCGATTAAGAATTTTATCAAGCTCTTCTTTTTAATCGTTGCGTCAGCTCTGTCTATAATATTATTCAGCAGGTTTATACTAAAGACTATAGCGCAGATAACCAGAGTTAAGTACAGAAAAAAGTTATCGCCTAAGGTTTTCCAACCTGCACCTTGCCAATATTTTCATAATGGATTTAGCCCTTTCGTTTTCTTATGCCCTCTTTTCTTCAATATTTTAAATTGAGTAATATCCTAATTAGCGTAATTTTAGACAACGTTTTATCATTTTTAAGTTAGATAAAGAACTTCATAAAACTAATTTTAGTGACTATCTAAACTCAAAAATAGTCTTTATACTTAATCATTCTGTTTATTTACCGAATCCATATTCTGACAGTATATAGACTGTTGCCGCAATAGTTGCAGCGCCCAATTCTAATTCTCTTTTATTTACGGCACTAAACACATCAGTATCAGCGTGGTGATAGTCAAAGTAACGTTGATTACTTGGTTCTAACGATAAGGTTACTGTGCCAATTATTTGAAGAGGTCCTATGTCAACGCCGCCGCCACCATTTTTTATGTCAATACCATAAGGTTTCAACAGTGCCAAGTGTGCACCTAAATTCGCAAATGTATCATTACCAGCATCTATGCCAATAGCAACAGGGCAAAAACCACCAGCATCACTCTCAATAGCAGCTAAGTGTTTCTCTTTTTTAATAATGGCTTGCTTTAAATATTCTTTGCCTCCGCAGTTGCCATTTTCCTCATTCATAAACAATACTACCCTAATGGTACGTTTTGGTAGCCAACCATTGTCAGTTAGTAGTTTCAGTGCGTGTATAGATTGCACTATACCAGCGCCGTCATCGTGAGCACCTTGCCCCTTGTCCCACGCATCTAAGTGACCACCCATAGTTATGATTTCATCAGGGTAAGTGGTACCCCTTAACTCGGCTATTACATTGTGACTTTCCACCATCGGCAACATCTCACAACTTAGACTTAATGTCACTTCTGATTCTGGATAAAGCTTTAAATAATAGCTTAATACATCTGCATCTATGGTACTAATTGCAGCTGCTGGTATTAAACGGGCTGAGTCTCTGTATATCAGCGTACCTGTGTGTGGATAATCATCATAGGCTAGGGTCATACTTCTGACTATCACTGCTATTGCTCCGTATTTACCTGCAACTGTCGCAGCAGATATTCTCTCCCCAACGGCTTCACTATAAGCCTCAAACGTACTAATGAAGTCAGCCCTCATTTTATGATTTACAAATATGACACTTCCCTTGACTAGGTTGCTGTCGAGCTTCGCTATTTCGTCACGAGTATTTACTTCTATTATTCTGGCTTTTAGTGTTTTACCCTGTGTGCCAATACTATTGCCGAGTGCTGTGATAGTAAGTGGAATTTTCTTTTTTTTCTTAGATTTTTCGTCAAATGTATATAAAAAGCATTCTTCCTTACCGCCACGCACCCAATGTGGCACTATTACAGACTGTAAACTAACAGTATAGCGATTATCCTTTAGAACTTCTGCGCCCCATTCTACAGCCTTAGTTGCGCCTGGACTTCCACTTAGTCTATTCCCATTTTCAGTGGTTAAATCAGTTAATTGCTTTAGCCAATTATAGGCATCACCCTGTACCAATGCCCTAGTATATAATCCCCTAATAAAGCTAGAGTCAGCCTTATTCTGAGCATTAATAAGCAACGGAAATAATAATATTGCAAACAGAAATTTGTACATAAATGTAAAGCTAACTAATAGACAAAATTAATTAGATAAAACTTTATTAATTGAAATGGGAGTGAGTTTGTGTAGGGGAGAGTAAATGAAATTTTACTACCCTCCATTTCTTTAGCCTCTTCAACCCATTAAATCCACATTGGTGACGTCAACGAATTGATCTAAACCCCTTACACTAAAACATAAAAAAACCCTTTCAAAATGATTAAAAGGGTATGCAAATTTTATGCGGTCTGGACGGGACTCGAACCCGCGACCTCCGCCGTGACAGGGCGGCATTCTAACCAACTGAACTACCAGACCGTTTATCTTTTACGAAAAACGTGGTGCAAAGATATGATTCTATTTAATATTACCAAACCGTTAAGCACTTTTTATCATTTATTATCACGTTCTATTTTCTTATTATGGGATAGCTTAATACTTTACCATCGTACATAATGACCAGTTGATACGCCCCAGCCTTACTTAAGTTAATGGTAAATAGGTTATTACCAACCACCAAATGGCTCGCACCAGTCAATACTGTTTTGCCTGCAACATCTATTATATTATAATTAATACGCACATTTATCGGACTATTTATATAGACATTCGCTACTTCTAATGTCGGATTGGGAAACACACTTATATCAGCCTGAGTTAAGCTGAATGAGGAGATGCTAGACACGCTAATGTTAATAATAGAATCTGATACTGTGCCGCACTTAGATGAATTGCTGATGATTAAGCTGACCTTATATACTTGATTTTTAGGGAATAAATGGGCTACTCTGGTACCCGTTAGGGTGTCAAGCGGTGAATCGCTAAATGACCACCTATATACATATAGTGGATTTGGCAACTTAATATAAAATTCAGGTGTCGGAGTATTTATTTTGTCAACAAACCAAGAGTTGCGGCTCGGTTTGGGCGAGGGCTTTATAGTTATACTATCGTAATACACACATTGAGAGGTCAAGTTCGTCATAGTAAGGTAGTAGTTCGTTTCGATAGTAGGAAATACAGATAGTTTGCTTTTATTTAAGGTAAAGCCTTTTCTATCAGCCCACTGATATAAAGTGTTATTAACAGAATCTGCCATAATTATCACTTGATCACCTGCACAGGTTTTTATATATCTATCTATTATACCAGTATTAGGTTTGGGTAATACGTTCACAGTAATGGAGTCCATACCTATGCAACCTGTAGATAAGTTGTTTACCGTAAGGTAATAAGTTGCCGAAGAGCTTGGATTGATGTTTATTTGAGCATTTTTAGAACTGAGCCCTGCCGTACTATTCCACACATAGCTGTGTCCTGATAATGCTGGTTGACCAATGGTTACGAAATTGCCTTGGCATATTGAAAAATCATTTCCCAGTTGGGGTTTCGGTGCAGGAATTGTAGTAATGTAGGCAAAAAAGGTATCGTTATAGGCAAATGAATCTGTTACACCATTAGGACTTCCAGTCCATACTCTAAGTGTATCGCTACCAACGGTATAAAATACAAATCCGATAGATACAGCTTCTGCACTATCTGGAGAAATTCTCCCTTTCCATTTACGAGTGTTGATAGAACCTAGTTTATTTACTTTCCAAAATATTTGCACCGAGTCTAAATATCCTGTTCCGTAATTCTTTAATTTTACTATTGTGGCTAGCGGTCCAGCACATTGATTGTTTTTTGGAGAGTCAAGATTGGTAATGGCAGCGTCATTAACTATTCCGGATAAATTGTCAAATGATACCAAGAAAGCATCATTATAACCATTAAATGTTGACTGATGTCCACCAGATTTAGAAATGCCGGTACTACTGAAACTATAACCTGCAAAATACAGTCTGGTATGTTCCAACATTGATATTCGCACACCAAAGTCATTTTCTGTACCACCGTAATAGGTACTCCATATTAGTTTCCCTTTGTCTGTCCATTTGGCTAGAAATCCATCTATACTACCAGAATAGTAATTTTTAAAAGCATTACCGTAGGCAATGCTTTTAGTACTTGCAGTATTGCCAGAAGTATATATAAACCCTCTAGCATCTGATGTAATTCCTGCGCCATAGTCATCACTTGTCCCACCAAAATAGCTAGACCAAGTTTGAGTACCACTGGTATCAAACTTTGCCAAATAGGCATCCCAGCCTCCTCCTAATGTAGTTTGCCAAGCTCCAGAAGTTGATATGCCCGTTTTAGATTTGGTACGACCACTTACGTATATACCTTTCACTTTATCATAGCCAATTCCATATAATAAATCTGCAGCCTCTCCCCCATAGTAGCTACACCACACTAATTTACCTGTCGTGTTATATTTTGCTATAAACCCATCTTCTTGCCCAGCGTGGCTAGATTGAAATTGAGAATTTCTTGAAAAGTTTGTCTTAGAGTCTGTAAAACCACATATATATACATTACCATTCAAGTCTGTTGTGGCATCATTTGCTTTGTCTATCCCCGTTCCACCTACATATGTGCCCCAGTTTCTAAATCCACTGGTATCAAAGCAAGCTATAAATGCATCACCAGCAGTGCCATAGTTAGACTGATATGACTTTAGCGAGGCTATATTGTTGCCAGAGTACGTTATTCCAGTCAGATATAGTAAGTCTTTATATAGGCTGATGCCATAAATATTATCTAGGTTGTCACCACCATAATAGCTGGCCCAAACCCTTTGTCCGTTTATATTGAATTTTACGATAAGTCCGTCACCTAATTTGTTATAAGATGATTGATGTACAGCAGAGCTAGACAGACCAGAATTTAATGTATAGGCAGCCACATACACGTTTCCTTTAGAATCACTTACTACAGCGTTAAATTCATCGTCTAGACTAGCACCATAATAAGTTGACCATAATCTAATACCAGACTTATTAAATTTCACCACATAACCATCTTCTTTACCATTCCTTAAACTTTGATAGGAACCCGTATAGGCTATGCTGGTAGAGCTAAGAGTAGCACCACACAGGTAGGTGTTACCCACACTGTCGGTACTGACACCTGTTGCATTGTCAGAGTCTATACCACCATAGTAGGTAGCCCAATTCAGAATTGGGTCTATAATTAGGGTGGCATTTTTATCGTATTGTTCACTACTATAACTAATTTTGTTATCATTTTTTAATGCCTTGACCTGAATGCTTTTTCCATTATTTAAGTATGATATTGGGGCAGATTCAGTAAAAGATTTATCATTTGGCAGCGTATAATTTATACTTTGATTAGATAATAACTCTAAGCTTTTAGTACCTTTCCATTGTAGTTTTATATCGCTTATCTTACCACCTGGTCTTACGTGAAATTCATACTTTATACCTAAGTCCGAAGCTAAAAATATCAAATCAATTTTGTTATAAATATTCTTATATATTAATGATTTATAGGTGTTTATTGATTTAAAATTTCCAAACTGATTATAGTAGTTTATGAAATAGTCTGCTTGATCATATGATATTATGTTGGCAGATGTATTGATACCAATTAACGATAAATATACTGACTGAACATCAGCCTCATATTTACCTTTTAAAGAAAATTCTGAGCCTGATTTGGTCTGGGTATTACTGGTAAAGTTGAAGCTAATGTAATTTTTATAAAATGCTAGTTTACAAGCTCTATTTTCATAAAAGTAACTTGGGCGCTCACTTTCAAATTTACCACCAAACTGTCCTGCATTTTCAATGAAATATCCAAAGTTTTTATCTATAACTATTTTTATATTTTTTGGTTTGGTATTTGCGATTAGGCTTGACGCAAATATAAAAATAAGGGTTATAAATGTTTTCATTGTATTAAAACAAAATGCTAATGTAGAAATAAAAAAGCATTCAATTTTGATATAGTGTCAAATTTTTTTATTTACAGGATAATGTTTATTTAAAATATTATACCTCTGATTAGAAATACTCTAAATTACATTTGTAAAAAATTTAAATTTTGCATAAATATTAACCCAACTGTGAGCGAATCGAAGGTAAATCCTAAACCATTTAGCAAGGTATTTCACT
>JAWXCF010000070.1:0-13898 GCA_034440515.1 Bacteroidota bacterium | reverse complement strand
TTCAAAAATAATGGTTACTTAAATTAACATTAATATCGAACAAAAAAGTGATTTTGAAATAATAAAAACAAAAATATAATAACGTTATTGACATTATTACGTATGATGATTTACTCAAAAGGTTAAACTTTCAATTGAGCATATTAAAAAATAATTTAGCCTAAAAAAATGACAATAAAAGTGGTATTCTGACCAGCAATCATAGTCAGAACCATTAAAATTTATTGTAAAACTATTAAACAATCAATTCTAAATACTTGTTGATAACGTAGGCATAGTTCTTGTAAAATGCTTACTAAAAATTATATAATTAACAATAAAATGAAATCAAGAATATTAATATTAATTACAGTACTGCTAACAGCAGTTAACAGCTTTGCACAAATAAAAAATTCTAAAACAGAAACTGTAAAAATTTATGGCAACTGTGGTATGTGTAAAACAAGCATAGAAGATGCTGGAAACTTAAAAAAAATAGCAAAAGTAGATTGGAATAAGGATACCAAAATGGCTAAAATTTCTTACGATATTAATAAAACGAATCAAGATGAAATTTTAAAACGTATTGCCTTAGCTGGTTACGATAACACACAGTTTTTAGCACCCGATGATGCATATGCTAAATTACCTGGATGTTGTAAATACGAAAGAGATTTGAAACCAGTATCTGCTGTGAAAAATCCGGAAATGGTGATGAAAAATGAGAATTCAAATCATAAGCATAATGAAAAGGATAAAGACGATATGGCTGCTTCTCATAATATTCAACAATTACAATCTGTGTACGATAATTATTTCTCATTAAAAGATGCACTAGTTAAAACAGATGCCAAAACAGCAACTGCCAAAGCTATAATTCTGGTTGCTGCAATTAAAGCAGTAGATATGAGCAAGCTTTCTAATGAAGAGCACGACATTTGGATGAAAGTAATGAAAGATTTAAATGCAAATGCAGAAAGCATATCCAAATCAAAAAATATCGTAAAGCAAAGAGAGTCATTTTCGCTGTTGTCTAAAGATATGTATGAATTGATGAAAGTATCTAAATTAAATTCGCCAGTATATTATCAAAACTGCCCAATGTATAATGATGGAAAGGGTGCAAACTGGTTAAGTATGGATAAGGCCATTAAAAATCCATATTACGGTACTAAAATGATGACTTGCGGAAGTAATTTAGAAACTATAGAGAAATAGTATTCTATTATTTATATATCTCTTTTCGTCTATTGGGAAATTTAAGAGCATCTCTTACAGCATCAATTGAAAACTATATTTCCGTCTATTGATATATAAGGATTAATCTAATTTCAAAGCTTTGGATGCTAACGACTTTTGAAACAAATACCCCAATATAATCCTTACTATGGCCATGTATGCACTTGTGGTGCCATAAAATGTAATCTAAAATGAAAATTTTCAAAAATATTTCAATCAAAATAGTTCAAGTACTCATAATCCTATTTTATTCACAATCATTATTTGCACAAAAATTAGTTCGATATAACCTATATGTAACTGATACAATTGTCAATTATGCTGGTAAAGAGAAAAGAGCCATCGCAGTAAATGGGCAATTACCAATGCCTACCCTCACATTTACAGAGGGTGACACTGCAGAAATTATTGTGCATAACCAATTAAAAGAGAGTACTTCACTACACTGGCACGGTGTTTTTCTGCCTAATCAATATGATGGTGTACCATACCTTACGCAATTGCCAATAAAACCAGCTAGCACGCTTATGTACCGTTTCCCAATTATTCAAACGGGTACGCATTGGTATCATTCTCATTTTGGATTGCAGGAACAAATAGGAATGTACGGAAACTTTGTAATGAAAAAGCGAAGTGATGATAAGACATTTAGAAAAGACATTGATAATTTACCAGAAGTACCTATCGTGTTAAGTGAATGGACTAATTATAACCCTAATAATATTCACAGAATGCTACACAATGCTAACGATTGGGCTGCAATTAAAAAAGGGGCGACGCAATCTTATATCGAGGCAATAAGAGAAGGACATTTTAAAACTAAAGTAAAAAATGAATGGAAAAGAATGCTGGCAATGGACGTCAGCGATGTGTATTATGATAAAATATTAATGAATGGTAATGTTTTTACTCATCTTAAGGCTATTGACGGCAAAACACTTAAAGCAGGTGATAAAGTAAGGCTTCGGATATCCAATGGAGGGGCCTCTTCGTATTTCTGGCTAAGGTATGCGGGTGGCAAAATGACCGTTGTAGCAAATGACGGTAATGATGTTGAACCAGTGGAGGTAGATAGACTAATTATAGCTGTGTCAGAAACCTATGACGTTGTTGTGAGCATTCCCGAAGATGGAGTTGCTTATGAATTTCTAGCTACTACAGAGGACAGAACCAATTCATCCAGTTACTATATCGGAAATGGAATCAAGCAACTTATATCTCCCCTACCTAGACTAAAATATTTTGAGGGGATGGATATGATGAATGATATGATGAAGATGAATGGCAACCTAGATGATATGGGTATGAAAATGAGCCTTAACCAGATGGATATGAATGTGGTAATGTATTCTGAAATAACTGGAGAAAGTACTAAAATGAATCATAGCAAAGGCTCTATGAATATGGATGACGACCCAAACCGTTATAATGCAAACGCATTAGGTGATATAGTTACTTTAAACTATTCAATGCTAAAATCTCCTTATACAACCACGCTTCCAAAAGATGCACCAGTAAAAGAGCTGACTTTTGTATTAACTGGAAATATGAACCGCTACGTATGGAGTATGGACAACAAAGTGCTATCTGAGTCAGATAAAATACCTGTAAAAAAAGGAGAGAAACTGCGAATAACTATTTACAATAATTCAATGATGCGACACCCTATACATTTGCACGGATTTGATTTTAGAGTATTAAATGGTAAAGGAAATAATGCTCCTCTCAAAAATGTTATTGACATAATGCCAATGGAGACTGATACTCTAGAATTTTTAGCAAACGAGGAGGGCGATTGGGTTTTTCATTGTCATATCCTATACCATATGATGTCAGGAATGAACAGAGTTTTTGAAGTTGGAGATTACAGCAACCCATTAGTAACTAATAAAGCGAAATCTTATAATAAATTGCAAAGAGAGAGTAATATGCCCCACTTTATGGTGCAAAATGATATTGCTACCAATGGGAATGATGGAGAAGTAATGCTACAAAATGCTAGATGGTCATTAGGATCAGAATGGCGATTAGGACATAATAGTAGGCACGGTTATGAGGTTGAAACTCATTTAGGAAGATATATAGGGAAAATGCAATGGTTTATGCCATTTGTCGGTTTCGACTGGCGTTATCGTAAAATGGGAATAGATGAGCAGGAGAAAAATGTATTTGGACAAGTAAATAAAAAAGACTTTAGAAGTGCCGTAAGCTTAGGCTTAATGTACACCCTCCCCCTATTGGTGAACTTCCAAGTTGAAGTATATCACGATGGCATTGTTCGATTATCATTAATGCGTGAAGATATTCCAGTTTCAAAAAGATTAAGAGCAGGTTTTATGTTCAATACAGACTTAGAATATATGGTTGACTTGAAATACATTATCAATAAAAACTTTGGCATACGTACCCACTACGATAGTGATATGGGCTTTGGTTTAGGTTTGTCAATCAATTATTAGGAAAAATCGAAAAGGACAATTATACCTAAAACTTACCTAAAAATTTCTGATAGGAATGCGACATCATCAATGTATGCATTAACAATAATTTATTCATAGTTATGATATTCATTTAGCCTTTTGCGTTATTAACTTACAGTGAAACATCTATATCCATATTCTAAATTAATGTAAATATGAGGACTTTTGTAGGTATGACGTGGATTAAAAAATTAGGCTTTAGTTTATTTATTGTGTGCTGCACTATTTGCACTAGTCTACCTTCATTTGGGCAAGTACAAGTGTGTACCGCAGGCGTAAAGCGAGATAATGCAGCACCAGAACGGCTGAGTGGTAAAGATAGAAAAGGCTTTAACGGCGTATATGATTTTCAGGCAAAGTGGAAAGTTGGTCAAGTATTAACTGTAGCACCTGTTGGAAATTATGACATTGTGATCTTTAACAAAGTTGCCAAATATGCAAAAATATGGGAAAGCTACGCAAACGTAAAGTTTTCATTTATAACCAATTCGGATAAGGCTGACATTCTAATTGAATTTTCTGATGATTTGAATTCTTGGTCATTTATAGGCAAGGAGGCATTGCAATATACCAGTCAAGGTTTGCCATCAATGCATTTTGGGTGGTTTAATGGTGAGGCCAATGAAGTTGAAATAAAACGAACGGTTTTGCACGAATTTGGTCACGCACTTGGTTTGTATCACGAACATCAAAACCCAACTGGGCAAATAGCTTGGAATAAAAATGCAGTTTATGCATTTTACATTGAGAATCTACATTGGTCTAAGGGAGAAATTGACGAACAAGTATTTGGCAAATATGAAGCAAATTTAACTAGTCACGAATATGATCCTAGTTCTATAATGCATTACCCTATTCCTGCAGAATTTACAACAGATGGGTTTTATGTAGAGTGGAATAATGAACTGAGTCAAGGTGATAAAAGCATTGTAAAATCTATGTACCCAAGTATGTTGACAGCAGAGGTTAAGAAGCTGCCCGTAATGTATGCATCTATACAATCACTTAAATTTGATCATAACGTAAAAACAGGCTTTAGCAATGGTTTAGAAATAACATCTGACATTAGATTAGAAAATCAAAAAAACAAAAAGATTTTCTTAGAATTCAATTTTCAAGATGCTGAAACAGGAATCATTCTGATTGATAAAAATGGAAAATATACAGCTTCAAACGGACGAGTCGGCAGAAGAATCACTTTAATCCCTCAATATGATGTAACTGACTATAAGCAGTTAAGGCTAGACTTTCCATACTCAGAATTAGACCTAGATGTAGGGAACTATAATCTGGTTTGTAGCATCTCCATTTATGATGAGAATAACAAGATATTAACTAAGGGATTTAATAACTACTTTTCCTACGGTAGTGGTCCAAACGTTAGTCGCATTGATATGAATTCAGTATATTCTGACTATGATTCATCGTATTATTTTTATCCAAGTTTTTCAGTAAGTGGCGGTAAGGGCCAAGAGCTAGAAATGAAAATATATATACAAAATGCTAAAGAAGAAGGCTTTGGCTACAACAATTCAATTAAAATTACCCCACTTTACGATAATACAATTTATAATGAAGATAAGAATGGAGACCTATACTTTATAGTACCAAAATCTGATTGGAATAGATATTCGAATGCATTAAGTCAGTTACGAATTGACGTTTTTTATAAAAATAAGGTATTAGCCACTATGAGTATGATGCAGCCATTTGAGTACGATAAGTAATTATAAGTGGGCAGCAATAAGTAGGTCTATCTCTTTATAGGGCAATGCAAACCTCTCACTAAGGTGCTTATTTGTCAAATGCCCCTTATATACATAGGCACCTTGGCGAACATTTTCTTTCTCCCATAGGTAGTTTTTTATGCCGCCTGCCTCTGCTACGTCTAGCAGTATTGGAGTAAATATATTGCTTAGCGCATAGCTGGCAGTTCTGCTTACGCGACTGGCTATGTTTGGCACACAATAGTGAATTACATCGTGTTTCTCAAAAATTGGGTCTGTATGGTTGGTTAAATGACTGGTTTCAAAGCATCCTCCTTGGTCAATAGCCACATCTACTATGATACTTCCTGGCTTCATCTCCATTACCATTTCCTCGCTTACCAACATTGGTGTTCTACCACCAGAGTTTGCACGTAGTGCTCCTATCACTACATCTGCAGTCTTTAGGGTTTTCAACAATATGTTCGGGTGTAATATAGAGGTGTAAATTCTAACGCCTAACAGACTCTGCAAACGTCGCAGTTTATACAGATTATTATCAAATACTTTTACCTCTGCTCCCAAACCAATTGCAGCCCTAGCAGCAAACTGACCTACTGTGCCTGCACCCAATATAACAACATTACTAGGAGGAATTCCAGCTATACCGCCCAACATAACCCCCTTACCGTGATTAATATTACTTAAGTACTCAGCTGCTATCAATATGCTCGTACTGCCTGCTATCTCACTCATAGCCTGCATTACAGGCAATATGCCTATTTCATCTCTAATTAGTTCATAGCCAATTGCTGTGGCTTTCTTTTTCATCAGCAATTTTAACTGTTCACTTTTAAGCATACTTAGGTGAAGTGCAGAAATTATAGTTCTGTTTTCATCCAACATATTTAGCTCATCCATAGTTGGAAAAGCTACTTTCATAATGATGTCACTTCTATAAATTTCTTCTTTTTGAAATACGATTTGTGCCCCAGCACTTTCAAATACGTTATCTTGAAACTTAGCCTCTCTACCTGCTCCAGCCTCAACCTTAACTTCGTGTCCGTTGTTTACTAACAACTGAACAGCGTGAGGTGTCAGCCCAATTCTATTTTCTTGGAATGATGTCTCCTTGGGTATGCCGATATTAAGCTTATGCTTTCTATTACCCACTAATATTTGCGAACCTTGTGGCTCTAGTACTGCTTGACGGGCTAAATCGTAAAAACCAGATTTCTTTGACATATCTAATTATCCTCCTCTGAATCATCTATTAGCAGAACATCTATTGTCCTGAAAGTATCTTGTTTTACAAATTTAACGACAATTAAGGGTAAAAATTCATCTAAAATTGAATGCGCAATTGCAGACCATTCAATAAAACATAATATGGACTTATTAAGATATTCATCAAATCCGATTTCTACCAAATCAAATTCATCTTTCAATCTATACAAGTCAAAATGCAATATCAATTGATTATCTATAACATACTCATTAACGATAGTAAAAGTTGGACTTGTAACTGCTTCTTTTACATCATAAATCTTATTAAGAAAGTGCTTTACAAATGTAGTTTTACCTGAGCCTAACTCGCCCTCTAGCAGAATGATACGAATTTTGTATTTAACCCTTGTTTCTTCTATACAGTCAATTATAGGTAGCAATTCAGATTCATCTTCTATTTTATATTGCTTCAATAACTTCACGCTCTTTGTACCAAATTATTTTGCCTTAAGATATATGGCAGGAATCAACATTTCGTCAATGGATGCTCCTCCGTGCTGAAAAGTATTCTTATAATAATTTACGTAATAGTTATAGTTATTTGGATATACAAAGAAGTAATCCTCTGTTGCAAAGGCAAATGTGCTGCTAACGTGTTGCCTAGGTAGTCCAACATCCTCTGGTTTATTAACTTCGAATACCTCTTTTCCAGAGAAATTAAGGTTCTTACCTGTCTTGTACCTTAGGTTAGTGGTAGTATTTCTATCGCCAATTATTTTAGTTGGCTTCCTTACCAATACTGATCCGTGGTCAGTTGTTATGAAAACATTGGCATTTTTAGCTGCTAATTTCTTTAGCATATCTGCCAAGGGAGAGTGCAAAAACCAAGTTTTGGTTAATGCTCTATATGCTATCTCGTCTTCAGCTAATTCCTTAATTGCAGTCATTTCTGTCCTAACGTGGCTAAGCAAGTCAACGAAATTATATACAATTACATTTAACTTATTCTGGCTCAAATTATTAATGTTATCACTTAATTGTCTGCCAGCATCTAAATTGGTTATTTTATGATAGCTAATTTTCATATCCATACGCCTTCTGGTAAAAAAATCCCTTAAAAAAGCCTCCTCGTGCAGGTTTTTACCACCTTCCTCTTCATCGTTTACCCACATACTAGGAAAACGTTTTGAAATTTCAAGTGGTGTGATTCCTGCAAATAGTGCATTACGAGCATATTGTGTACTAGTAGGCAATATTCCATAATACAAATCTTCATTAATGACTCTATATGAATCTGTTAAATGACCCTCTATTGCTTTCCATTGGTCATAACGTAAATTGTCAATTAAGAAAAAGTATAACGGACCGTCATTGTCTAGTAATGGCAATATTTTCCGCTCCATTAGATTGTGTGACATTACGGGAACATCTACGTGTTTATTATTCATCCAGTCTAAATAATTATTCTGAATAAATTTATTGAAATTTCCACTTGCCTCATTTCTTTGGCTATCTAGCACCATTTTCATTCCCCCAGCTTCACTTTTCTCTAGCTCTATTGCCCAATGGGTAAGTTTTTTAAATGTTTCTATCCATTCATCTGCGTTCAACTTGTCATTTACCCGCATAGATAATTGGCCAAAATCTTGTTGATACTGCATAGTTACCTTTTCACTAACTAGCCTTTTGTTCTCTAATAATTTCTTTAGCGATAGCAATATCTGGTTTGGATTTACAGGCTTAATAAGATAATCTGCTATTTGGCTTCCAATTGCATCTTCCATCACCATTTCCTCCTCGCTCTTGGTAATCATTACAACAGGAAGTTGGGGACTGTGTTCCTTTATTTTAACTAATGCCTCTAGTCCAGATAAACCTGGCATATGCTCATCTAAAAATACAACATCAAAATGTTTGTTTTCACAGGCCTCTATAGCATCTACCCCGCTTTTTACTTGGGTAATCGTGTAACCTTTATTTTCTAGAAATAGAATATGTGGTTTTAATAAATCAATCTCATCATCAGCCCAAAGAATTTCTGCCATTTTGCTAAGTTGTTAATTTTATATGTAATTAAAGTGTATAAGGGTTATTAACGTTTTAATTTGTACTGTATTATCAATATGATCTAGTTGAGCAATATTAAAATTTTTAACGACCCGATTTACGGATTTGTACGTTTTCCCGGTAACCTTCCCATACAAATTATAGACCACCCTTATTTTCAAAGGCTAAGGTATATACGTCAATTAGGTTTAGCTCATTTGGTTTATCCAGGGGCATTACATACACGGTTTCATCACGCATTAGGTGCTGCTTGGTTAAGTAGTAGTGCCGTTAATTCACTCAGGGCAAAGGGAATTGCTATTACTTCACTTGAAGAGGAGGCACTAGTTGCCGCTGTTTTACTTCACGATGTGGGTCACGGTCCATATAGTCACTCATTAGAATATGAATTGGTAGAAAATGTAAGTCACGAGCAGTTAACTCTGCACATTATGAACAGATTAAGTACAGGTCGAGATGAATGTATGAATACTGCAATTGCCATATTTAAAAATGAGTATCCTAAAAAATTCCTACACGAACTAATCAGTAGTCAGCTAGATGTTGATAGGTTAGACTATTTACGCAGAGACAGTTACTACACAGGTGTGCAAGAGGGTGCGATAGGTTCAGAACGAATCATAGAACTTCTGAATGTTAGCAATCAAAAATTGGTAGTAGAGGCTAAAGGGATATACAGCGTAGAAAGTTACCTATTGGCTAGACGGGTAATGTATTGGCAGGTGTATTTACATAAGGCGGTAGTTGGAGCAGAACTATTATTAATAAGGATAATTAGGCGTGCTAAAGAATTAAAGAATCAATCGTATCTTGTAAATTGTAGTGAAGGTTTAGATTATTTTTTAAATAGAAATTCTGTTATTAGTGATGAAAATTCAGAACAACTATTAGAAAATTATCTAGCTATTGATGATAATGATGTTACAATTACCATAAAAAATTGGCAAAAACATAGCGATTTTACACTAAGTACTTTAAGCAAATATCTCATACAAAGACAATTATTACACGTAGATATACTTGAGAATGAACCTGATAATGATTTAATTGAAAGTCTTCAATTAATGGTTTCAAGAGAATTTAAAATTTCTATGAATGAGGCAGCATATTTCGTATTCTGTGAGCCGATGGGCAATACTGCTTACAATAAGGATGCTTTACATATTAACATATTGCAAAAGCAAGGGGTAATTAAGGCTTTTAATGAGCTTTCTTTACCGTTTCAAAACGATGTATTAACGTTAACTCAAACTAAATATTTTCTTTGCTATCCCAAACAATTTATTGTTAAAGATTAGTTTTGCGCCGATGAAGATAAAAGTTCGTGAATTAGCTGAGTGGATAAATGGTACTATAGAGGGAAATCCAGACGTAGAAATCTCATCATTTGGTACAATTCAAGAAGCTGGAGAGGGTTCACTTACTTTCTTATCAAATTCAAAATACGAAGAGTTTATTTATAGCACTCACGCTAGTGCAATTTTGGTTTCATTAGACTTTATTCCATCTTCAAATATATCAACTACTTTAGTTAGGGTTGCAGACGTTTACACTACTCTTGGCAAATTACTTGAGGCTTTTAATGCCATACAAGATGCACCATCAGGTGTTGAACAGCCAAACTACGTGAGTACTGGTGTAGAAATAATTAATTTAAAATACTTAGGCGCATTTGCCTACATAGGGAAAAATGCAAAGCTTGGCAAAAAAACTTCTATTTACCCACAAGTATATATTGGCGACAACGTAACAATTGGTGAAAATACAGTGATATATGCAGGGGTTAAAGTTTATGCTAATACACAGATTGGTGATAATTGTATTATTCACTCAGGTGCTGTGTTGGGAAGTGATGGCTTCGGATTTGCCCCTCAACCTGATGGGTCTTATATTAAAATACCACAAACTGGTAAAGTAGTATTGGGAAATAATGTTGAAATTGGTGCAAATACCACAATTGATAGAGCTACAATAAATGAAACCGTAATAGGTGACGGCGCCAAACTAGATAATCTAATACAAATAGCTCACAACGTAAAAATAGGAAACAACACAGCCCTTGCTGCACAAGTAGGTGTAGCAGGAAGTACAGTAATAGGTAAAAACGTGGTGGTGGGTGGTCAAGTAGGGATATCTGGACACATTACCATAGCTGATGCTGTACAAATAGGTGCACAGTCTGGCATAGCGCACAGCATTACAGAGGCAAAGTCTCAATGGTTTGGGTCACCTGCAATAACTAAGATAGATGCCTTAAAATCTATCATATTATTTAAAAAATTACCTGAAATTTACAAACGTTTACAAACACTTGAAGGCAAACAATTATAGTATTTTTGCTATTTTGTTTTATAGTATATAATGAATACAAAGCAATCTACAGTTAAAGATGCCATTACCATAGAGGGTGTTGGTTTACATACAGGCGAAGCCTCAAAAATGACTTTCAAGCCTGCACCCGAAAATCACGGCATTAAGTTTCAACGGATAGATTTACCTAATCAACCTATAGTAGACGCTGATGTAGATAATGTGGTAGATACATCTAGAGGTACAACTATTGCAATTGGCGATGCCAGAATAGGAACAATTGAACACGTAATGGCCTCACTAGCAGGCCTACAAATAGATAATGTATTAATTGAGATTAATGCAAACGAAACACCAATAATGGATGGTTCAGCCCAACCATTTATAGACCTTCTACTGAAAGTTGGAATTAGGGAGCAATCAGCAGAACGTCAATATTTTGAAGTACCAAATAACATACATTATAGTGAGCCAGAGCGCGGTGTAGAAATGATAGCAATGCCTCAAAATGAACTGAGAATGACTGTAATGGTTGACTATAATAGTACCATACTTGGCAGTCAACACGCTAGCATTACAGACATATATGAGTTTAAAAAGGAAATAGCAGCAAGCAGAACTTTCTGTTTTCTACACGAATTAGAACTATTGCTAAAGAACAACCTAATAAAAGGTGGTGATTTAAATAATGCTATAGTACTGGTAGATAAAGAAATAAGTCAAGAAGAGCTAGATCACTTATCTAAGGTATTTAACAAACCCAACATTAGTGTTCAGTCTGCTGGTATACTAAATAATGTAGAACTTAGGTATCAAAATGAGCCTGCTAGGCATAAACTATTAGATTTAATAGGTGACTTAGCATTAGTAGGTAGACCTATTAAGGCGCAAGTAATGGCTGCAAGACCTGGACACGCAGCTAACGTAGCATTCGCTAAAAAAATAAAAAAAATTATGCAAAAGCATATTAAGGATGAGCAAATTCCTGTATATGATCCTAGCACAACACCAACTATATATGAGGCTAAGGATATAAAAAAGTTTTTGCCCCACGACCATCCCTTTCTTTTTGTAGATAAAATAATTGAGGTAAAACCAAAATATGTAGTTGGAATTAAGAATGTTACCATTACTGAAGATTTTTTTAGAGGGCATTTCCCTAACAACCCTATTATGCCTGGCGTCTTACAATTGGAGGCGATGGGTCAAGTTGGCGGGGTATTGATTTTAAGTCAGGTAGATGACCCGCAAAACTATTCTACCTACTTTATGAAAATTGATAACGCTAAGTTTAAAGATAAAGTAGTACCAGGTGATACTATGATAATTAGAATGGAATTATCAGCCCCAGTTAGAAGAGGTATCTGTATGATGAAAGGTCAAATTTATGTAGGTAACAGAATAGTTACAGAGGCGGATATGGTTGCACAAATGATCAAAACTAAATAGCTGAACTAATAAATAAATGCATCAGCCATTAGCATACGTACATCCAGGTGCAAAAGTTGCACAAAATGTGGTAATAGAACCATTTGTTACCATCCACAACAATGTAGAAATAGACGAAGGAACCTGGATTGGTTCTCACGTTACAATTATGGAAGGTGCCAGAATTGGAAAGAATTGCAAGATTTTTCCAGGAGCTGTTATTTCAGCAATTCCGCAAGACTTAAAGTTTAGAGGTGAAGAAACGCTAGCCATTCTTGGTAATAATGTTATTATCAGAGAATGCGTAACAGTAAATAGAGGTACAAGAGACAAGTTAAAAACTATAGTTGGAGATAATGCATTACTTATGGCCTATAGCCATATAGCTCACGATTGCTACATAGGTAGAAATAGCATCATTGCAAATGCTGTTAACATAGCCGGACACGTAAAGGTGGGTGATTTTGCTGTTGTAGGTGGAATGACTGCCGTACATCAGTTTGTTAGCATAGGTCAGCACAGCATCATTAGTGGTGGTTCATTGGTTAGAAAAGATGTTCCCCCTTACACCAAAGCAGCTAGAGAGCCACTAAGTTATACTGGCGTAAATAGCATTGGCTTAAGAAGAAGAGGATTTCATAACGATAAGATTAACGAAATACAAGACATTTATAGGTATCTTTACTTAAGGGGTTACAACATTTCACAGGCTGTCAACATTATTGAAACCCAATTGCCTGCAACAGGAGAACGAGACGAAATATTAAGCTTCATCACTAAGTCTGATAGAGGGATAATGAGAGGTTATAGAATGTAAACAATGAATCAAAGAATTCCAATTGACATTAGACTAACTAACCTAAGCAAAGACTATAACCTTAACTTCATTTTTTCAGATTTAAACTTTCATATTAAGTCTGGTGATAAATTAGCCATACTAGGCTCAAATGGTAGCGGAAAAAGCACATTGGTTCAAGTTATTATTGGCTATTTGTCCCCTGCTAGTGGGCAAGTAAATTGGTCATTTAATGAAAAGCAACTACCTGTAGAAAAATGGTATAAACATTTAACCCTATGTACACCCTACACAGAGTTACCTACCGAGTTTACGACCATTGAAATATTTAATTTCATCAGTAAGTTCAAAAAGCCAATATACTCTATAGAGCTTTTCATAAAAAAATGTAAACTAAGTGAAAACTCAGGTTTACCCATTAAGAATTTTAGTAGTGGAATGATCCAACGCCTAAAACTAGGCTTGGCTTTACTTTTTGACAGTTCTATTGTAATTTTAGACGAACCAAGTTCACATTTAGATGTTAGTAATATAATTTGGTATCAAAACTTAATAAAATCTGAGATAATGGACAGAACTTTAATTATTTCGAGTAATATTGCCCAAGAATATGACTTTTGTCAATCATTTTTAGATATTAGCACTTTTTAACCATCTAGATTATTG
>JAWXCF010000069.1:0-8357 GCA_034440515.1 Bacteroidota bacterium | reverse complement strand
TTTAAATGAATTAAAATGTAAGTACTTAACGTTCATTACTTAAATAGTTACGTATTGAGAGTCTAATTCAATTATGTTGTCATCTTCATTATTGTTACTTCCTTTATTAAGTATTTTTGATTTTATAAGGACTTCCATACTAAAATTAAACAAGATTAGAGCTTGCTTAAACTCAACTTTAGCATTATCTAAATTTTTATTCCACACTATTGGACCTCCAATTTGATTGGCTAATGTTAAGATATAATCCCCTGTTAATTTTGATTTCTTAACAAGAATTTCTACTGAAATGCTATTAGACATTATGTTTTTAATAGTATATCGCAAATTAACGAAGCATAATAAAATAATGTTGCATTAATATAAAATAATTGTTTTTAAGTAACAACTTTAGCCCTTAACAAAATCTATTGTAGCTTGATAAAAACCATCTGGATTATCTGCGTGAACCCAATGACCAGCATTCGGAACGATAGCAAATGTTGAATTTGGGAAATATGACTTAATCTGTTCGTGATCAGTCGGCAATATATAATTACTGTCGGCGCCACTTACAAAAAGTGTACTTTTTATAAATTTCAAATCAATATCACTAGGCCAACCAATAATGTCGTCATAGTGATTCTCTATTGCAGGCAAGTTTAACTTCCATTTATAAGTGCCTGCGTCAGTTCTGGTTAAGTTTTTTAATAGAAACTGACGTATACCAAAGTTTGGTACATCTATTTTCAGCGCTTCTTCTGCATCTGTTCTGCTGGTAATTGCAGTAACGTCAAGGTTTTTCATTGCGTCCATCAGTTCATTGTGGCTCCCGTCATACTTCTTAGGTGCAATGTCTGCAACTATTAGTTTTTCAATTAGTTCTGGGTCTTGACTTGCCAATACCATTGCCGTTTTGCCACCCATACTATGACCTAATACACTAGATGGTTTCCCTATTACTACTTTTATAAATTTTGCAACATCTGTAGCCATATCTTGGTATGTTGCTAGGGGATGGTGTGCAGATTTACCGTGATTTCTTAAGTCAATAGCCCACACTGTAGTATTAACTGCGTATTTAGTAGCCATTGAGTGCCAATTATCTGCAGTACCAAATAATCCGTGTATAATGACCAAGTGATTGCTGTGGTCAGCGTATTTCTTATATGCTAGTTCCATTTATTTTACATCTAAATCGTCCTCGTATTCTGATAAATCTAAAGGCTTGGTGCTGGTTGGTTTTGCCTTAATTTCCTTAATCAAACCCTCAATTTGCTCTGCAACGTCTAGGGTATCATCATAGTAAAAGTCTAGTTCTGGTATTTTCCGGACTATACTCTTTATACGCATAGCCAAAATACTGCGAAGGTCTTTAGTATGTAGTTTTACCAGATTCAATGCCTTGGTTTTGTCTTTTTCATTTAGAAAACTTATATAAACCTTGGCAAAGCCTAAGTCAGGAGCAACCTTAACTTGGGTAACTGATATGAATGAGTTGTCAAATAATTGCTTTCCCTCACGTAAAAAAACCTCACTCAATTCCTTTTGCAATAGCCTATTTAGTTTAGCCTGCCTAACACTTTCACCCATAATGTAAACAAAGATATGTTGCTATATAACCAATATCAGACCAAAACCCGTGGCTGTGGTTTAGTGATTTAAAAAATGCATTTAAACCAATAGTTAAGTGAGAATTTGTTTTTCTTTGCCTAATCCTGAAGGAATAAATTATGCAGTTTAATAAAAGCATTAAGACAATATTATTTGCCCTGTTATTATTAGGGCCCATAATTGGATTTGCACAAAAGAGAAAGGAACTCAGTCTAAAAGAATCTGTAAGTGGATCTAGAGCTTTCACACCAAATACTCTAAATGAATTGGCGTGGAGACCAAATCACGACGAAATAGCCTACTTGAGTGGCGATTTTGAAGACGTAATAAGATATAGCGTTGATGAAAAGAAAGAGATTGGAAGACTGTCACTAAAATCATTTCCATACACTAGTCTGGCTTATGGTGAAAACATTCCCAAGGCTGATATAGATGTATTACAAAAAACAGCTAAGATTTATGCTTTCAATTGGATAGACGATAATCATATAAGTATTGAGTTAAATGACAATACCAACGCTTATACCATATTATGGGACATTAATAGCAATACAGCTAAGGCAATAAACTATTCTGAAGCTACAGTAGCTGAAAATGTAGATGTCCACGTCAAAACTGGGAACCTAGCCTATACCTATGGTCAAAACCTATTTGTACGGGCTGCAGGTGGCAAACTAATGCAAATAACTAGAGACAGCCTAAAAGGTAAACTGAACGGTACCGAAGTCCATCGTAGTGAGTTTGGGATAACTAAGGGTACATTTTGGAGTGTAAGTGGTAAAAAATTGGCATTTTATAGAAAAGACGAAAGTATGGTAACCCAATATCCAATTATGAATTTAGAAGCCGTGCCTGGTAATTCTACACAATTGCGATACCCTATGGCTGGGCAAAAAAGTCATCACGCTAGTGTATGGATTTACGACTTGCAATCGAAAGGTGTCGTAAAGCTAAATGTAACGGGGGACCCAGAACAATACCTGACCAATATAGCTTGGAGCCCAGACGATAACTTCATCTATATGGCGATTGTAAATAGAGATCAAAACTTAATGCAAATGCATAGATATGATGTAAATACAGGTGCAGACTTAGGAATATTGTTTGAAGAAAAAGATGGTAAATACATAGAGCCATTAAGCCCAGCATACTTTGTAAATGATGAGGCAGATAAATTCATTTGGCAGAGTAATAGATCTGGTTATAATCATTGCTATCTATATGACGCATTAACTGGTAAAATGCTAAAGCAAATAACCAGCGGTAATTGGGAAGTAACAGAAATAGCAGGGGTTGATGATAGAGGCAGAATTCTATTTATTGAGGGCACAATGCCCAAAACTTGGGGAACTGAGCGACAAATATATAGGTATGACCTGCGTACAGGCAAAAACATTCCACTTACGGTAAGTAGTGGCATTCATAAGGCTACGATTAGTTATGATGGTGAGTATATGACCGATAACTTTAGCAGTATCAACACCCCACGCATAATAAACATTGTAGATGGCAAACGTGGTCAGTTAAAGTCAAATCTATTAACTGCGGAGAATCCATTAGCTGGCTATGAAATGCCAACGACACAAGTATTTAGAATTAATGCTGATGATGGAACACCAATCGCTGCCAGAATAATACTACCACCTAATATGGACAGCAGTAAAAAATACCCTGTACTGGTATATGTATATGGTGGACCACACGCCCAAATGATAAATGCTGGTTGGCTGGGCGGCAGCCAATTGTGGTTACAACGTATGGCTCAGCGTGGCTACATAATATTTACAGTTGACAATAGAGGCAGTGACAATAGGGGCAAAGAGTTTGAGCAAGTAACACACAGACAACTTGGTACTGTAGAGATGGCAGACCAATTAGCTGGAATAAAGTATCTGAGAAAGTTGCCATTTGTAGATACAGCTAGAATGGGCATACACGGATGGAGTTTTGGTGGATTTATGACCATAAGCTTAATGACCAAATATCCAGGCGTATTTAAGGTAGCAGTAGCTGGTGGACCAGTTATAGACTGGAAATACTATGAAGTAATGTACACAGAGCGCTATATGGATACCCCAGAGCAAAATAAGGAGGGATATGAAAAAGCATCGCTCATAAATCAAGCTAAAAACTTAAACGGGAAGCTGTTAATCATACACGGTATGGATGATGACGTGGTGGTACAACAACATAGCCTTCTATTCGTTAGAGCCTGCATACGTGCCAATAAACAAGTTGACTACTTTGTATATCCCGGGCAGAAACACAATGTACAGGGCATACAGCGCAACCACTTAGTTGAAAAGATTGGTATGTATTTCGATGATTATTTAAAGTAATAGACTGGGTAAGGTATTAATTATTTCTTCTGTAAAAATTTAACAACTTAGCCACAGTAAATACATTTGCACTCTTACTCACAAATTGAACTTGTCGGGTTCGTATATTTATAGCATTGGTAGTCACCAAGCCCCTATTGAACCCAAAGTGTACTTAGATAATAGCTGATTATACTAAATGAAAATAATTTTTAGTTCTCACTACATCTCACAAACTACTGCACCCACAGGCAGCCGAATAGATACTTGTTGCTGCCGTCACGGTAGTGGACGCTAAGTCTGTAGCAATACATAGACTCTAGTATTATTTGCGATTTATCGGCTGGGAATAGTCTGTTGTGGCCGTTGTATCGATGTATTATTTGCCCCCATCTGTTGAATATTTCATATTCGTAGCCCGTAACATTTATGCCGACTATATGAAATTGATCATTTAGTCCATCAGCATTTGGGCTGATGCTGTTGGGAATGTAAAGGGTGTTGTCATCTATCACTTTATATGATTGAGTGATGCTGTCTGCACAACCCAATGCGTTAATTGTCTGAATTTTAACTGTAAATATACCTGTATCGGTTGGGGTATGGCTTAGGTTTACGTCAGTACCCATTTTCTGATTGTTAATGTACCACACATAGCTTTTGGCAAAGCGAGAAGTATTGATAAACAACAACTTATTATCTACCCGTAGATTACCGCTTAACTCAAACTTAGGTATGGGTTGTTGGTATATACGCAGGTAAAATGAGTCTGATATAGATTCAGAGCAATTGTCTGAAAGCATCAGTTGTTGCATACCAGATTTAGTTGGGGTAATGTAAAAACTGTCCGTCACCGATGTTCCGTTTAGGCTAAAGCTGTATTGATTAGCCAGTCCGCCCGTGGGGTATAGCCTAACCAAAACAGAGTCCCCTAGGCAAACTTCAGATTTACTTAGGGTATATTTTAGTTTAAGCTTAGGCCTTACGTCTATGAACACAGTAGCAGAGTCTACGCAACCAAACTCGTTGCTTACAGTCAGGGTGTATCGTTGTTTAGCAGGTAATACCGCATTTGGGTTAGCAATGGTATCGTTACTTAGGTATTTTGCAGGTGTCCATTTATATCTAACACCACCAGCACCCTGCAATGTATAGCTTTGGCGATAGCACAATAGGGTATCTGGACCAGCACTGGGTGTAGGCAATAGGTACAAACGTACCTGTACAGTGTCTATTCGGTACCACTTGCCCTTGATGCGGACACTTAAGTAATAGGTCTGTGAGTCTGTAGCCGTTATGCTTTGCCCAGCCAGCCTATTACCCGCCATGCTATACCATTGGTAGACATAGTTTGTGTCTATAGGTCTAAGTTTAACCGATGAATTAGGACAGATGTATGCATCGGGTATTTTAGCAAAGTCAGACAGGAATACTATGTATATGGTGTCAGACTTGGTATAGCCATTTAGACTTTGTTGTATCCAGTATGTGCCAGTTCTATTTACCTGACTATTTGTAGTGGTGTCTGCATTGTTCCAAACGAACCTGCCCCTGCCATTAGATATAGACTCTATGTTAAAAGTGAGGACTGAAACTACTATGGTATCTTCCTGAAAGTAGACATTGGGTCTTAAAGTATTGCAACCAAAACCTATGATTTTGTTCTTTCGTTGGTTGTAAATTGTGGGGGTGAAGGGAGAGGTGGTATAGTTGATTTTGTCTGTAGTGTTATAAAGGTTGGATAATTGCATTCCCGGACCTATTAGTGTACCAAACTTAATTGGGGTGCTTGAACATGAGCCTATCGAATCTGAAAAACTCTCTATAAATAGCTTATCACCATTTAAAATATTTGTTGACAAAGAATTCTCTATTATGGCAGCGTGATCGTATTGAAATGTCCAATTAGGTAGGCAAAAACTAATTGGTGGAATGTTGCTATATTTGGCTGGATAAAGGCTATTGTCAGTAACATCTTCTTTGACAAACGCAAGGCTAATTGAATTTGAAAATTCCAACTGCCATTTCAATTTGCCACTGGTATCTAAGCGTAAATAGTAAGCATCGGATCCATACTTACTTCCAGCAAGAATATGAATAGTCGCACTATTAATCAACACAAAAGTGGCCCGCCCATTGCAGGATGTTAATCCATTAATATACTTTAATTTATTGTAGTAGGATTTCGACCAAATTAATACCAGGTTCGGATTGAACTTATGGAGTTGAATAATTTGTCCCTTTGTATTATCATAACTAATATTGACAGTGTAAATATTATCTGTATTGTCAATACAAAATGATGATTGCTCACATTGGTAATAATATTTGATAGACGAAGACAAGTGGTCAATTCTTACGACGGAAATCGCTGTTGTCAAGAGAATATCACCACTCACTGGCATTAAAGCTAAATCGTTGGAAATGGGGTTGATGTTATAAACATAGCTCAGTCCGTTTATTATTTTCACCCAACTTACATTTAATGAGTTGTCTATTTTGAACAAAGCAAATCCCTTTGTATTGGTGTAAATACGACCCTTGTAGCTAAACAAGCTATCAGCCGCAACATTGATGTAAAAACAACTTCTAAAGGTGTCTGCCACCAGACTCAACGTTCTAAAATTGTAATTTCGGGCAAAGTTCAATTTTTTCTTTTGCTTGACTTCACCGCTTTGGTTAAACTCAACTAGACTAAGACTACTCTGGCCGACTATTGCGTCCATATCTGAATAAATCAATAATACGCCATTCTTGGTCAATAAAATCTTCACTATCTTGCCAATAGAACCACTGGTAAGTGTGTCATAACCAATACCATAATAATAGAACTGCCTTGAAACTATCTTTTTATCCCAAAGAACATTGCCACTGGAATCGTAGCAGAATAGGTCAATTGAATAAGTGCTATTTTCAGGTTCTGAATGAACATATTTAATAATGGTATTGCCATTTGGTAAAACGACAATACCATTTTGATTATTATCTCCTAGTTGGACGTTTGTTTTGACTTGAGCAGCGGCTAAAGAAGTTCCAAAAATTATGGAAATCAAAAAGCAAACAATTCTGCGTAAATCAATGGACATTAGTCAAAATATAAAAAATTAAAAAGACCTACTTGCAGTAGGCTCTAAATCCGCTAAATTGATAATATGTTACACCGTTAATAACGGCTGGTGTATAAGCTGTTTCAATTGCTACAGTCATTCCTGGTGGGCAGTTGCAATCTGCGTTAGAAGGCAAAATTACCTGGGTTGGTTGTGGCGGTGACTGGAAGTTGCTTCCTATTAGACCTTGAAAATTTATGTCATAACCATTAACGTTTTGATCATATACCGTAATTTTATCAATACATACACATCCGCAATCACCACAAGTACAGGCAGTAATAGCCTGGTTGCCCACATAAGGATGGAAAAGGTCATCTGGAATAGCATAAGAAGTGCATGGCAGTTGCTGTGAACCAACCTTCGCACGAATAGCACAGCCAGTCAAGTTCTCAAAATAATACTTTGGACATTGGGTGCACAATGGATCACAATAAGGATAAGTTTGTGCTTTTGCTTTTGTCGTTGTTAATGTCATAGTACCTAATAACAGGATTAGTGTTAGTAGTCTAGTAACCTTAGCGGCTACTACAGTAGAGCGCTTGCGCGCAATTCGGTTTTGGACATTCAATGTGCCCCCCCCCCAATTTTGGGGCGATAGTGTTAGTTTGTATCATATAATTAAACCTGTAAAGCTTGTGTTTTATTTTACAATATCAAATATAATGAATTACTAGATAGCTGATTAAACTAAATGAAAATATTTTTAATTATTTATTATCTTACCAGTAGGGACTAATATTTATTCCTCCTTTCTGTGTCTGTCGCCCAATATCATCATATAGCCTGGGGGGTTGCCTACATTAAACTTAATGCGAATGTCGAGGTAGTGTACCTCACCTAAATATCGAAATTCATCTACGAAATCTTCTTTAGCTGGGGCGTTTTCGCCTTGCTGTGTTGGATTTGCCAGTTTTGTGAATTGTAGATACTGCATTGCCCACAAATAGTTTCTGTATTGAAAATCACCCTCGTCTATGAATGAGTAGGCTAGCATTCGTTCGTGTGTATGTGCATCTTCCCAAATGCTAAGTATGCGAGCTGTCTTGGTTTTGCTATCTTGCTTTAGTTTGTATTGCCAATTTATCATTATATGCTTCATATCAGACTTAGCATCTAAGTAATTCCAACCCATAGGGGCTAGGTAACTGGCTATGTCGTCTGAGTCCATATTTTGTAGTGTCAACAAATCAAACAGGGTCAACATACTTTTGTCTTGCGCACGGATAGGCGTCGCACTTAGGCTAAGTAATAGAACAATGAAGTATAAAAACCTAAACGACAAAGTAGATATAATATGCTGTTGCTGTGAGTAGCAAATATACTATCTGGATTATTT
>JAWXCF010000068.1:0-8327 GCA_034440515.1 Bacteroidota bacterium | reverse complement strand
TAATTAGAGATTGCTTTTGTTTATTTGTTATTGTAAGCAATTAGTGACAATATTCTTTTTGGATCAATTATAGTCTTTTTTGACGACTTGTCATTCAGTGCCAAATTAATTTTTATTTTTTTCAGATTAACTATGTTTTACACTCCGACCCAACTCTAATTATTTATATTCAAATATATCTGGGCCAGAGTTCTAGGCATTTCTGGTACAGTTGAGTTGGATTTAAACAGGTCTGAATAGCGGTAACTAACACCTACTAGCAAGAAATCAAATACGGCAACCCTAGCTGAAATGCCATAGTTGAATGGGTTGGTTATGTTTAGTTTAGAAAAGGTCCTTTTTTCCCTTAAGCCATTTGCTATATTATCATAAACTTGATATCTACTGCCCAGCCTATATTCTCCATATCCAGCGATATCAATGTATTTGCCCAAAGTATTGCCACGTTTCGGATCAAAATTTATTCTCAAGAATATTTCTGATTGTATATTATGTTGATAAAAACGCTCTTTTCTGTGGTTTACATTTTGATTATTCCAAAAATATTGCTCAAAGTATGTAACATTATCATTTTGATTTAAGACAAAGTTCTGATAATGATAACACAAGCCAGTTCCAATGGCCAATACTTTGGTCAGTTTACGCTTGTATAAAAACTTGTATTGAAAATCGAAACCAGTTCTTACATCAATGTTTCCCTCAGCCTGATCTACATATAGTCCTATTAGGGCAACATATTGGAGATAATGGCGTCTATTTGCCCCAAACTTTGCAATGCTAGAGTCTGGTTTTTCACTTATTAATTCCTTACCCTCTTCATCATTTTGTGCTACAGCTGAAAGAGATGAAAAGAATGAGATAGTAAATGCAAATACTAATGCAAGAAAGAGTTTATTCATAATTATTTATTGGTAAAATTAAACGTGTTATAAGAACCTCCAATAGATAATCTCAATACGCCTTCGCTAATAGGATATTTAAGTAAATCAATTTTAAGGCTATAGGGCAACTCAATGTCAGTGACATTATAGTACACCAACTTATCATCTAAATCAGCTATGTGGTAATACAGATAGTTTGGCTTACCATTATCAATACCACTTATATTTACATTTATATAATCAACATCATTACTGTCAGATAGTATTGTTACAGTATATTCTACTAGATTAAGTTGGCTTGTATCTGCAGCATCTAAGCTAAGCTTTTGCTTAGCGATACCATAACCGTGGGCGTAATCAAAGTATGGATATAAGGTTGCATTTTTTTGTGCATATTCCATTAGTTGTAGCCTAGTCATATTAGGATTATCAGATAATAAGTTGGCCAAAAATCCAGCAACAAGAGGTGCCGCATAGCTGGTGCCCTGCGCCTTGAAGTAACCTCCACTTGGACTTGCTACTACTGCTACCCCACTGGCACATACATTTGGCTTAACTACGTCTGACTGCTTGCCATAACTAGAGAAATCTATGTGTAATCCGGTCTCCGGGTCTATTCCACCTACGGCTAATACTTCAGTAGCATCTGCTGGAGCACATATTGTTTTCCAATTAGTTGTTCCATCATTTCCCATAGCATTTACTATAAGCATTCCCTTTTTAGAAGCAACATTAGCTGCCCTAGATATAGGAGATGAGTATCCGTCCATATCTTCTTGAAAATATCTAGACGAAGTGTAGCCTAGGCTGCTATTTACTATTCTTGCACCTTTAGTTTCTGCCCACTCTACTGCGGCTATCCAATTATCCTCCTCTTCAGACAATTCTGTGATGGTTCGCTCAGTTCTTGCTAAAAGAAATTTTGCTTTAGTACCCAAACCTAATGGCAATGAGTCATTTACTTGGCCAGCTATGCAAGACATAACTGTGGTACCGTGAGTACCTGCATCATATACATCCGCCTTCTTTTTTACAAAATCATAAGTCCCTACTATTCTAGACATACAATGCTTAAAAGCTGAAAGCTTATTTACATTGTTAAATCCAACATCAAGTATTGCAATAATTACTCCCTCTCCGTGTAAACTATTATCAGGAATATGACCGAATAATTTAAGCTGTCTTAGTGCCAAATCATACTCAATATCAGATAGTACAGAATCGCCTTTATATTTTAGGTCAGATTCTAATTCTAATATCTGTGCTGAACCGTGCATTAACTGCACTTGGCTTACAAAGGGTAAGTTCTTAATTATTTCTATTTGGGTTGGTATTGCCCAAACTGCTACTGCGTTTAACCATCTGCTGGAATAACCTAGGCTGTCGCAATGAAATTGCAATTTATCTTTATATTTTTCAAAGACAGGTAAGTCCAGCGCGTCATAATTTACCCCGTTTATAATTCTATTACGCTGAGCGTCTTTATTTAAATAAATATAGTCTTTTTGACCGCCTTTATCTTTTAAAAAGACCCAATATTTAGATTGAGCGAAAGAATTTAGACTAAGGAAAAGTAGGGGTAGAAATAAGAATAATTGATACACTGTGTACCAAAATTAATGAATGAAATGATATTTAGATAAATACCCTGTTATACCATTTAAAATGAACTGGACACCTACGGTCATTGTGATGAAACCCATTATCTTGCTAATAGCCTCTAAACCAGCTGTCCCCAATAGAGGTAATATCTTAGCTGAACTACGCATAATTAAGTAACTAATAATACCACAAGCAACTATTGCGACCAATATCAAGACAATAGCAATGTTTGCATCACTCATTGGGAGTGTACTGCGAAATCTAAAATCTATTTTACGAGATGCCATACTAACTATGGCGGCAATACTGCCTGGACCGCTTAACAACGGCATTGCTAGAGGGGTAAGTGATATGTCTTGCTTTACTATAGCCTCGGCCTCTAGTTGTCTGCTAATGGCTCGCTTATTCTTAGTATTGTTTAATAAATCGAAGCCAGATCTCAAGACTATAATGCCGCCTGCAATTCTTAAGCTGATAAGACTAATGCCGAAGAAATCCATAATGAAATTCCCCAACATTAGGAAGAAGCTCAAAATGAGAATCATATAAATGCTACTCTTCTTGGCTAGAAGCGCCCTATATTTTGAGTCGTCATTTGCAGTTAGTGATAGGAAAACTGGAATCATTCCCAAAGGGTTCACTACTGAGAATATTGTAGTAAATACGCCTAATAAGTATGTAAATAATTCCTCTTTCAAATCAACCTTTCATTTAAAGTCCAATAATGGACTAGGTGTTATCTTATTACATTTATAGTACCCCTATAGTAGTCCTTAGACTTATCTATCCAACGCACTACTATCAAATAGCCAAATACATTATCAGACACCAACTTTCCCTTATAGGTTCCGTCCCATTCGTCTTCTATGTTTGTAGCCTCATAAATTACTTGCCCCCATCTGTTAAATATCTTCATATTGAAGGTATCTATGCCACTGCCATATACTTTATAGCGCTCGTTTATATTGTCATTACCAGGAGTAAATGTATTTGGAATCCAAAACTTCTTCTGCAGTCTGATAAAAATGTTTACAAATGCACTGTCTGAACAACCATCTATACTGGTAGAAACTAGTGTAATTCGTTTAGGTCCTAAACTGAAAAATTTACGGACTGGCGCAGTGCTATATGAGGAATCACCGTTCCCAAAACTCCACTTTGCATACAGGCTATTAATGCTGTTGTCTTTAAAATTAATCGTTTCTCCATACTGGGCACCATTAACAGAGTCTATCTGAATTCTTGCTTTAACCCTAGGTAAAAACTCAACCTTAAAGCTGTCATATACTTGACCACAAGTATTTTCGCCAGTTAAGGTAATGTAGTTCAAGCTATCTCCTAATTTTGGATGGAATATTATGATTGTATCATTTATAGCTCTCCAAATACCAGTTGCACCTATTAGTCTTGGGTTATTCAATGCTGGGAACCACTTTAAAACATAGGTACCATTTTGACAAATACGACCATTTGGTATTATTTGCAATTCGTCTTGATCAGAATATCTAACTATTATGGTATCATTAAATGATCCACAATTATTAGTTGTAGAAGCAACTAAAGTAATCTCTGCATTTTCGGCATCTTGTTGCGGAACATAGTTTACTGCGTATGGACCAGTACTTACAAAGCTTCCTTTACCATCCGGAGTAGTCCACACTACATCAGCACTAGCTGCAGTTGAATTTACAAATAAGCTAACTGTTTGATTGCGACAAATATTTACAGTATCGCCTTGTACAATGGTTACTTTTGGTACAGGTATAAATCTAATTATTTGGGTATCGCCAACTACTTTACAAGGATCATTGGATTGTACATAAAATGTAATGTTTGTATCTGCTGCATTAGATTGATATTCAATTGTATTGTTACCATTATTTACAATATTACCCAAACCAGTTGTTGACCAAGTATAGCTAGATTGATTGCCTTGGACAGATAAATAGATTGAATTGGTTCTGCAATAAATGGTGTCATTTCCTAGTTTAACAGTTGGAATAGACCTTACGGTGATTTGAACGCTATCTATTGCACCGCCACACTTACCATTTATTCTTAAATACAAGTAAAATACACCAGTATCAGCAGGAGAAGTAAAGTACGTAGTATTTAGTGCGACTGAGTTTCCAAATGTACCCTTACCACCGTACCACAAATAGGTTCCTTTACTACCAGAACCTGATAAATTAGTTGATTTTCCTGGGCAGACTTGCAATGGGTTTCCAGCCTCAACCTTAGTTGGTGGTGTGGCAAAAATCCATATTTGGGTATCACTAGCTGTTTCACATCCATTATTTATAGAATATATAAAGGTTACTAAACTATCGCTTGCACCGGGAGTATATGTTGCAGAGTTTGACTGCAAATTAGTTAAGGTACCAAATCCGTTTGCCACCCAAGTAAAGGTCCCAGAACTAGATGATACTATCAAGTTTACAGATCCGTCACTTAAACACGTACTGCTGTCTTTACCCAAACTTACCGTAGGCTTGCCACCAGGCGTTACCAATAGTGAGTCTGAAATGGCAGAACAACCAGTTCCCGTTAATTTTAAATAAAATGGATTAACATCATTAACACTTAATGTATAGGTGGTGCTTGCTGCGTTAGTGTTTGCAAAACTACCCTTACCACCAGTCCATTTATTTGTTGTAGCGTTACTTGTTCCAACTAAATTTATTGAGGCTCCTGAACAGGCACTTATATCTGCCCCTGCATTAACTATAGGATCTGGTGTAACACGCACATATACTGTGTCTGAGGCACTACCACAAGTATTTGTTGCTGTTAATATTAATCTTACAACTGGCGCATCACCTGTTTTTGGAGTGAATGAAGGGTTTGAAACTGGCGTACCAGCACCAAAACTAAACGTAGGATTAAGTTTATTGCTTGTCCAAGCTAAAGTAGTAGCATTTGCTGTAGAGCCTGGTATAGCAACTGGCTGATTTAAACAAGTATATAATGTATCGGTAGTTATGTTTGCCCTTGCAGCTTTGCTGTAATTAATTACCATTGTATCAGTAAGAGTAGGTAAACCAGTTCTATATAACCTTAATACCAGTTTGACTGAGGGTGTATCAGTAAATGTGCCTGTATATTTTGCATTTAGCTTGATGCTGTCATCAAATGTTCCCTTTCCACCAAACCAAGCTGCTCGAGTATATCCAGTCCCTGTTCCACTTAATTGTACGGCAACTCTGGCGCAAACTGTTTGGTCTGTGCCAGCACTTATGTCATACGTTATTGGAATTTGGCAACCATCATTGAAGTAGGTAGCTGTGCCAGTAGATGAAAACTTAACTGCGCCTCCATCTTCTGCACCTTTAGTTCCATTTTTTCTAAGAAGTGAGGCTCTATCATAAGTTACAGAATTGCTACCTGTACTAGCAAATGTAAGTTGTAGAGTCCTATTAGCTGCTGGAGTGGTATAGTTGGCGAAGTGGCCACTTGTATTACCCGTACATTGATATATTACGTAAACTGTATCTTTTAATGCAGAGAAGCTATTTGCAAGTGTATCCATATCCTCACTTGTAATTAATAGCACCTTACTATTCTTAGGTAAAACACCACTTGTTGGTTCCTTTAGATATCCACCTAAAAGAATTGTCTTGTTTAAAGCTTTTGTTTTTTTTGCTGTATTAGTATTTTGACAAATTCCTTTACTTGAATTATTAGGCCAAGTCATACTTAGGTTCGAGACATTTAAATTAGTTGAACCAATTGAGAAATACACCATTTCATTTTCCCCTTCTGGCGTTCCACAAGCATCTACTAAAATTGATTCTATGGTAAATGCAGTAGTCTGTGCCTTCAAATGAGCATTAGCCATACAACATAGACCTATTATTATTGTTGTCAGTTTTAATCCCCTAAATACTAATGACATAACTAAATGAGCCCTCTAATTGGTCAACGAAATTAGGCTAATTGACTGTCTTTATATCAATTATGTGTACACATTCAATGTTAAGTTTTCGTAAATCTAACTCCGAATAATAGTATACTCCTCAGTAATGATGTCCACAAAATTCCACACATCTATAAAACTGTTATAAAGTGGCACCGCAGCTACTCTAATTACATTTGGCTCTCGCCAATCTGCCACTATCCCTCTTAGATTAATTCTGTTAAATAACTCTTTGCCAATACCATCAAAACTTAATGACAGTTGCGCCCCTCTATCTTCTGATTCTGGTGGTGTTATAATTTTGCAATTCAATTCATTTTGATTCACTTTATCCATCAATATATCTGACATATAATTGGTCAAACGAATTGATTTTGATCGAAGTTTATCCATTCCAACTTCGTCAAATATCTCTATCGAAGCTCTATGTACCGCCATTGGCAGAATTTGAGCATTACTCAGCTGCCAACCGTCTGCACCATAGCTTGGATTAAACCCTTTTTTCATTTGAAATCGTGTGTCAGAATCGTGTCCCCACCATCCTGCTAACCTATTTAGATTTGGGTTGCTAGCGTGTTGCTCGTGGATGAACGCTCCACTTGTACCACCAGGACCACTATTCAAATATTTATAAGTGCACCATACTGCGAAGTCAACATTCCAATCGTGAAGTTCCAACATTATGTTGCCTGCAGCGTGTGCTAGGTCAAAGCCAACATTTGCGCCTACTTTATGTCCTGTTTGGGTAATGGCCTTCATATTAAATGCTTGCCCAGTATAATAATTTACGCCACCTAACAAAATTAAAGCCAATTCGTCTCCAATATCTTCTATTTGTCTTTGTATTTCAGCAGTAGTTACTATATTATTTTTATCGGTTTCCAGTTCTATCATATCGATATCAGGATTCCCCCCGTGTAGTTTAATTTGACTTTCTACAGCATAATAATCTGAGGGGAAAGCGCCCTTTTCAACCAATATCTTTTTACGAAAGCCCTTTGGTTTGTAAAAGCTAATCATCATAAGATGGAGATTTACAGTCAAGTTATTCATTACAACTACCTCGTGTGGTTTAGCCCCGACCAATCTAGCTACAGGGTTTTTAAACCATTCGTGATACGAATACCAGGGATTTTCCCCAATAAAATGTCCCTCTACTCCATTTAGTTTCCAAGATTCTAATTCTTTTGCAACAAAGTCTACTGCAGATTTAGGTTGAAGTCCCAAACTATTGCCAACTAGGTATATGACATCATTACCTTGGTGCTGTGGCAGGTGAAATTTTGAACGGTAATCTTTTAGTTCGTCTTGATTATCTAATTCTATTGCAAACTCATTGCTATTATCTTTTATAGTCTGTGACATTTTAACTTAAAAACTTTATATTGATTTAGACAATACATTATCTAAACCGTGAAATTTCAATTGATTTGGCGATAATTGAAGCCAATTTATAGCATTACTGTAGTGGATTTGATGCAAAACATCATTACTTAATTCTAATTCAGATAAGATTTTACCAGGCTCTAACTCGCCTAAAGGAAATGGATAATCACTACCTATTAATATCTTATCGGTACCAGCTACATCTATTAAATACTTTAAAGCAATTGGATCGTGTACTAGTGTGTCAAAATACATTTTGCCTAAGTATTTAGCAGGGTGAATGGCATTATCTATTGCGCAAAGGTCTGGTCTGACCTCAAAACCGTGCCCAATTCTGCCTATAGTAAATGGAAAAGAGCCCCCACCGTGAGAAAAGCATACTTTTAGATTCGGCAATCGCTCTAAAACACCTCCGAATATCATACTGCAAATAGCCCTACTTGTCTCCGCAGGCATACCAACCAACCAAGGCAACCAATACTTTTTCATTTTATCTTGGCCCATCATATCCCAAGGATGTACAAATATCGCAGCTCCTAGTT
>JAWXCF010000067.1:0-6477 GCA_034440515.1 Bacteroidota bacterium | reverse complement strand
GGGGTAGGGCACGCCTACGTTTTAACTGCAGTTACATTCAAAATGAAAGGAGTAGAACGTGTGCCAGATAAAGTCATTTTACGCAACCCTTGGCCGTTTATGACACCGTCTGTAAACAAAGAATTGTCAAAAGAGGAATGGACTTGGGAAGCTTTTCAGAACAGATTAATGCCTTCTTACGTCTTTAGGATTTATACAATGTAAATTTATGGCTGGTTCTAAATAATAATGGAAGATGACTTTAATTCACTAAAAAGCGAAATAAATGGAGAATTAGAAATTGCTCAAGATGCTAAATTTCAACAGCGAGAATGGCAAATTGAAAAGCTGGTATGGAGTTTATCGGCATTAGTGCTTCTAGCTGGTGCATTAGGTTTATTTGGTAGAGGACTACTGAGCTATAGAACTGAAACAACTAATAAAGGGACAGAAATAAACTACGCCAAGTTGCTGCGGTATCAAACTGAGGAAGAATTTTCAGTTACATTTAAAGATGTTAGTGTGAAGGATAAAATTTGGATAAGTATAGACGACGAAAGTCTAAAAAAATTGGGAATATCTGCAAGTAATCCAACGCCTAATAAGGTAATTGCTGTAGCAAATGCCAAAAGGTTTGAGTATTTGGCCAATGATACTAATTTTATAATAAGTTTTAAAATGAGACCAAATATATCTTGGAGTAGCATTCTAAGGCTGAAAACCTTTAAGGGTGATGAACCTAACTTGTCACAATTTATATATCCATAACTCTAGTTACATTACCAGTTATTATGTCACCACTACTTCGTTCACTAGCAGTATATGTATTTCTGCTTATTATACTTAGGTTTAGTGGAAAGCGATCGTTGCAGGACACTTCTATTTTTGATTTGGTGATGACCTTAATCATTAGTGAAACTATACAAAATGCTTTAATTGGCGATGATAATAGCCTAACCAATGCATTTTTGATTTTGATATTGTACCTTCTTGTTAGCAGAATGCTACTGATACTGAAGACTAAGAATAAAAAAGCAGATAAAATATTAGAGGGACTTTATATCATTTTGGTATCATCTGGTAAACCGATATATGAAAATATGTTTAAAGAACGTGTTGACATAGACGATATAATGGAGGCAGCCAGAAATAAATGCCAAATGCATAAGTTTAAGGAAATAAAGTATGCTATTCTAGAGCGAGACGGAAGCATTAACATTATACCTTGGGATAAGGGATCTAACTAAGCTTTCGAATGCCAATTCTCTTTGATAAGTTCCGACGGCAACTTTACGAGTCGTTACTCCTTCCTCACAATCTACATCCACTGGTTGACCATCTGCTCCTTTTCATTCAAATTCACTACACTTTTTTGAAGTTGAAATTATTTGACAGCATTCAAGTCCGTATTCATTGTGGTTAGGGCAAACAAAAATGTCTGCGAAAGTTTGCGTAGCACCAAAAAGGGTTAGCTCAAACAATTAACATAATGTATTCTTTTGTGTAACTTTATTTATTTCATTTTCTACGCTATTTGACTCCGACCTATTCATAAATAATTATTGAGCTGATTATCTCTATAAATATTTAATCCCTATGGGATTATGAAACAAAAACTCATTCGGGTAACTTCGTACCCAATAAATGAGCACAAAAAAGAACTCAGTTAAGCCTTCACTTAGTCGGGGAATGCGAGACTTTACGCCACAAGAAGTAGTCTCTAGGCAATATTTGTTTGGGGTTATTAAGCAAGTATATCAACTATATGGATATCAACAGTTAGAAACCCCAGCCATTGAGCAACTATCTGTATTGACGGGGAAATATGGCGATGAGGGCAGCAAACTATTGTTTCAGATATTAAACAATGGTGAGTATCTAGCTGATGTGCCTGCAGAAGATTTAACTAAGATAAACTATCAGAGAATTACCCCTGCCATTACCGAGAAGGCATTGCGATATGATTTGACTGTACCCCTAGCCAGATATGTTGTGATGAATAGGCAACATATTAGTTTTCCGTTTAAACGATTTCAAATAGATAAGGTATGGCGTGCAGATAGACCAGCTAAGGGTAGATATAGAGAGTTTTACCAATGTGATGCTGACGTGCTAGGCAGCTATAGCTTACAGTATGATGCAGAGTGCCTGATGATGATGAATGTGGTATTCACCAAACTAAACTTGCCCCGATTTACATTACAACTGAACAATCGAAAAATATTATTAGCAATAGCTGAGGTTTGGGATTTTCAAGACAAGTTTCAATACTTTGCCCAAGCCATAGATAAGTGGGATAAAATAGGCGAAGATGGAGTGATTCGGGAAATCGGTCAACGAGGCTTTACAGAAAATCAGATACATAAAGTTCAGATGCTATTTAGACTTTCTGGTGATAACGCAAGTAAATTGGAAGAACTAAATACTTGGTTTAATTCCAATGAAATGGGTAAAGCTGGTGTACTAGAATTATTTCAAATATTAGAACATTGTGAGCAAAATGGAATGCCCGAAGGCGTTATTCGAATCAGCCCGATATTGGCAAGAGGTTTAGACTATTATACTGGTAGCATATTTGAAGCAAGTATAAACGATTACCCTATGGGTAGTATAGCTAGCGGCGGTAGATATGATGACCTAACAGCTAGTTTCGGACTAGACGGAGTACCTGGGGTGGGTATGAGTTTTGGAGCAGAGCGCATATTTGATGTATTGACAGATTTAAACTTGTTACCTAATGCTACAGAATATATTACAGCAGTATTGGTGCTAAATATGGGGGAGGAAAATTCAACTATTTATGCTAAAGTTACCTATTTACTTCGCCAAGCAGGAATAACTGCAGACCTATATCACCAGCCAGCCAAAATAGCGAAACAGCTACAATATGCAGATTCTAAAAAATGGAGATATGCACTGATATTGGGCGACGATGAAATTAGTAATAATTACTACACGTTAAAAGATTTAAAATCTGGAAATCAACATATACTTGACAATTTTACAGCATTAGTCAGTTTCTTAAACCAGACTTCAATCAATGACTAAAATTACCATTCATAGAGATACAGCCTTAGGTTTTGATGACATACAAGCATTAATAGCTGGAAGTGAGGTAGAAGTTGATTTAGACAATTTAGTAATTGACGACATATTACGTTGCAGATCATATTTAGATGAAAAGCTAAATGGCCTAAACGAGAAGATATATGGCATTAATACCGGCTTTGGAAATTTGGCAGATGTTATCATTCCAAACGAAAAATTAAACCTATTGCAAGAAAATCTGCTGCTAAGTCACGCTTGTGGTTTTGGCAATGTGTTGCCAGACGACATAGTTAGGATTATGATACTGCTTAAGGTTAAGAGCCTAACCAAAGGGGTAAGTGGTGTACGATTAGAATTGATTGAGCGACTGTTGTTTCTATTAAACTACAACTGGATACCAGAGGTATTTCAAAAGGGATCACTAGGTGCCAGTGGAGATTTAGCTCCCTTGGCTCATTTATGTTTGCCATTAATTGGCCACGGTAGATTAAAGAAATTAGGTACCAATATTTGGATCCCCGCTATGGAAGTATTGGATTCTTTGCAAATGAAGCCGCTGTCACTAGCCGCTAAAGAGGGTCTTGCCTTGCTGAATGGTACCCAATTTATGGGTGCCTATGCCAGTTGGTTGGTAGTTCAGTCCACACAACTAATGAATGCAAGTGTGGCAATTACTGCGCTAAGCTTTGAAGCGTTTAACTGTAAAATAGATGCTTTGCATCCTAAGATTCAAGAGTGCCGAGGGCAATTTGGGCAAATAGAGATTGCATCTCAATTAAGGCGATGGCTAGGCGGAGGAATATGCGATACAATACATCAATCTCAAACCCAAGATCAATATGCGTTTAGATGTAGCCCACAGGTATTGGGTGCCAGCCTAGATACGCTACAATATGTTAAGCAAATAGTAGTTCGAGAAATAAATGGTGCAACTGACAATCCTCTAATATTTATGGAAGAAAATAAGATTATATCTGGAGGGAATTTTCACGGTCAGCCATTGGCATTAGTATTAGATTTTTTAAAGATTGCTATGGCTGAAGTCGGCAATATAAGTGAACGACGCACCTATAATTTATTGAGTGGTAAGCGAGAGCTTCCAGAATTTTTAGTTGCAGAGCCTGGGCTTAACTCTGGATTGATGATTCCCCAATACACAGCAGCTGCTTTAGTCAGTCAAAATAAACAATTTTGTAGTCCCGCCTCTATAGACAGCATTACCAGTAGCAATGGGCAAGAAGACCACGTAAGTATGGGTGCTAATGCTGCCCTTGCCTGTTTTGAATTAATCAATAATCTGTGGCAGATAATTGGTATAGAGTGGTTTACGGCTGCACAGGCTCTTCATTTTAGAGACGTAACCAGCCTAGCTCCACATTTAAAACAAGTGTATATTCGTTACAGAACAACAGTAGAACCAGTGATTGTAGATAGATATATGAAGCGCGATTTAGATACTACGAACGCGTTTATCCAATCTGAAGCATTTGCCTTGCCAAGCGAATTCTAAGAATAATTAAATGCAACTATTATAAAGTGTTGTACGAAGATTTTATTGAAATGGTGAGTGTTTATACCGAGCCTGTTTTACTGCTTGAGGGTAAACGAAAAGTGCCAGGCGATATAGCCGCCAAAATGGCAAACTTGACTGCTAAATTAGCTATAGATACTGACTCGATATTTAGATCGGGCAATGCTCCAGGTACTGATCGCGCATTTATGTCTGAAGTCAGAAAGTTAGTGCCACACCGTTGTGAGTATATTATACCATTTTTAGGGCATTACCCAAATAGCATTCCTGACGAATCTGCTGTACACTACCCAGATGAATTAAGTCCCGATGAAATTTTAGATATAAAGTATCACATTAATGCAGCTTGTCCAGAACGTTCTCTTTTAATTAAAAATTACCGACAGGGTTATCACAACACCGGCAATGTAAAGTCTTTGTATTTTATTAGAAACACTATGAAAGTAATGGGAGCTGCAAGTCTTAGCCTAGATATACCACAGTATGCCATAATGTATGATGACCGTGACAAGCCAATGGAGGGTGGTACAGGTTTCACTATAAAAATGTGTCGCTACTTAAATATTATGGTGATATTGCAGAATGATTGGCTGTATTGGTAAGCAGTTTGTTAAAATTCGCCTAATTGCAATAGATTGCTATAGAAACTTACTGCTTCAGCTATAACGCTAACGTGTATTCGCTCGTCTATGCCGTGCGTTCTTCCTTGGTCACCAGGTTTCTGTTTGATAGGAATAAACCTTAATATATTGTCAGTTAATTCAGTATAATATCTACTGTCGCTGGTACTGATATTAAGTATCGGAATGACCAAAGCATTTGGAATTGTTTTCAATATGCTTTTCTCCAGCACTTTATATGCCTTAGTGTGTATACTAGTTATTTTGGGTGGTTCAGTTGCATCAGCTGTTGGCCTAATGATGATTCTAGTATCATTTATGGTTTTATTTATCCGTTTTAATACAGAGGCTATGGTTTCGCCTGGCAATATTCTACAATTTACAGTTATGGTTGCAGTGGTTGGCAATACATTATCCTCTTTACCTGCACGCATTATGGTGGGTGCTACAGTTGTCCGCAAGAGAGATTCGCCATATGGGTCAACACAAAGTTCCTTCTTTATAAATCGTGAAAAGTAAACTGGATTTCTAAATATAAATTTTCTAAGTCCATTTTGGCGTACACTAATAGCCCTTAGCGATTCTTTTACAGGTTGTATTAGTTTCGTTGGGAATGAATTATTCTCAAGTCGATATACAGCAGCACTTATCATATTTACTACATTGTCAATTCCGGGGCTACTGCTGTGGCCACCTTTGCCATTGGCTATCAATTCTATGGTTAGGTAGCCTTTCTCTGCTACGCCTATACAGGCAACTGGTCCATCTATATTAGGTATAAGTCCATCAAGTGTACTGCCACCCTCATCTAGTATATACTCAAATTTCCTGTTTAGCTTAAGAAACCAAGCATTCATAGCTTGTGCACCTTTACCTAATGTTTCTTCATCGTCGCTAAATGCAAAGTACAGATCAGTTTCTGGTTGATAGCCAGCTAAGAGCAATTTTTCAACAGCCTCTAACATTCCAATTATTCCAATTTTCATATCCAATGTACCTCTACCATATACAAAGCTATCTTTACTAATATTACCTTGAAAGCAAGGATGTTTCCAAGATTCTGGGGCACCACAATCAACAACGTCTTGGTGGGCAAGCCATAATACTGGTTTACTTTTCTGATTGCTACCAACCCATTTTAGAATTATGCATTGCCTGTATGGTAGCGTAATTTCTAGTTTATTGAAGGCATTTGGATACCATTCGCTAAGTTGATTTTGAAACTGCTGATAGGTGTGGACTAAATTGGAATCTGAAAGTTCAGCCATAGATAATGTCTGAAACGTTATAGCCTTACCT
>JAWXCF010000066.1:0-10684 GCA_034440515.1 Bacteroidota bacterium | reverse complement strand
TCTTCCCTTAACGATTTAACTTGTACTTTCACATTTTCGCTTTTACTACGTACAAATCCAAATATTCCAAGTGTAGCCATACAGGCAATGGTTACTACCCAAAGCGAAATTTGATACCGGGTTCTATTTACCCCTTTAATGTAGGGTTTATAAATGAAAGTATGGAACAGTGGCTTAATAAGAAAGCCAGTGAACGCAATTGCAATACCGAAGAACCACGCCGTAGTGTCATTCATTCCCAGTCCTGCACTTAATACATCTTTCACCAAGTACACATCTGCACACATAAATGCAAAGGCAGCAATAATGAAAAGTATGCTAATGGGCCAGGCCAGTAATTGTTTGTTTTCTTCATTGTCCTTCTCTGTCTTTTGATGGGCAATTTTAGTTTTTACTTTTTCTAGGTAATCGTTTACTTCGGTTAAGGCTAAGTTTAGACTTTCTCGCCTTATGCTGTAATGCAAAATGTTTCGCTCAGCAATGGTTCTTTCATTTAACTCAATGTTGTAGTGCCCTCTTAATTCAGCCTCTAGCTTGGTTTCCCTACCAGTTAATATTTCACTTATGCTTACCCCACTGTTATTTCTTAACCAATTGCGAAACTCATCAGGGTCTAAGTTTAACAATCCATTAAAGAAACCTCTATCGCCAATATTAATATGGGTAACATTAGAGCTTGTTTCACCAGTGCTGCTATTGCTTAACTCAATAGCATTACCTTGATTAGTATTATTAGTCTCTTCTTTTGTATCTAGATTTTCTATCATTTTTGGGGATATTTTATTTGTTATATTTAATTTTTTCTAAAGCTTGAGCTAAATTATATTCACTAGTGAATAACGACTTTTTATACTCTGCCATTGCCAATATCGCTAGCTCAGCTGGCACTTCAAGGTGCTCATTACCTAAGGCATCTATCTCGACCCTTATTTTATTTATTTCCTCTTCTACTTCAGCAATTCTAGGCTTATATTTTTTCATTTGTCGCTTGTATTTTTTACGGTCTGCCCTGTAATGTTTGGCTGACTTAGCATACTTAGTAAGCAATGATAATTGTGTGAAAAAAATGATACCGGATAGGAAAAATAAAATGGTATTGATAATAACCATACCGATTAATTGCACTGAATCAATGTATTTAATACACAGCAAGCCAATACATAAACTGGTGATGACGGGCAAACTAAGAATGCGTAAACCCCGTAGAAATCTCTTGAATGCTGAATCTGGTCTAATGTCAACCTCTACTGCACGATTGGTTAAGCCTTGATAAGATTGTTGCCTGCTGCGGTGGATCTCTTTATCGAAAAATTCGAATAATTTTTTACCAAAAAAAGAAGAGAATAAACCAAATACAAATATACCGATAGCCATAAACTTCCAGATGGTGACTGTATCTTCAAATTTACTTAGCTTATCATCGTCGGTTAAGTCAATAAACTTTTGATTGTTCAGACTTTGCAACATACTTACTTTATTGGCTGCCTTTTGCAGACTTACTTCATCTATGCTGGTATATGTTAAAAAGAATGCAAACACCCCAAATGCAACAATAATTAGCATTATGCTTAGGCTCCAGGCAAATTTTGTTTTCCCTAGCCTTTCATTGTCATATAGTTGTTCTGGTATCTTTTTTTCTAATAGTTCATCAGCTAGCGTAATCAGTCTATTTTCCCTATTCTGTATGTTCTGCTCTATGCTGTAGCGTGCCTGATTATGCTTTGCAATTTTTTCTGCAAAGAATTTATCTATAGTGTTCAATTTATTTATTATTTGACCACTTGTAGCACCAAATATGACACCTTCATCTCTCAATATTCCGTCATTTTCTATCCAAAGTATGTATTCTATGCCCTGTTTATGCTCTATATTCTGCTCAGGTAGGGTGTTATTATTGTCTGCATTTGCAGGTTTAGGGCTCTCAGTGCTAATAGTATCAGGCTCCAATAGTTTATCAGACTTCCCCCCAAACTTTAGTCTGCTGATTATCTTTTGGATTTTTATTTTTGGCATTTTAGGTAATTAATGTTTTAAAAAATCTATTAAATAAAACAAACAGATTTATTAAATTGTAAAAGTTTTCTTTGTGATATTCAAATATACGCTTTATAAAAAAATACCAATCTATTGGTTCTATGTTTTTTGACTATACATAGATAGAATTGATGAGGCTACTATGATGCTGAACAAATATTAGTTTAGAATGGCTTATTGTAATAATTATTCCCAATATCTGTTTAAATAATTCTATATTTCAACACGATTAGCGACTTAAAATTATTATGAAATATTTGCCAACCAAAATCATTTTTTTTAGCTTAATTATTGCGGTATTATTCGCCAGTGCAACTTGTAAAAATGGTGCTAGTACTCTAAATGAATTGAATGCAAAATTTTTGGCAGCAATAAAAAAGAATGATGTCAAGGAATTTGATAAATGTATTCCAAGTTTGAATCAGTGGGCTGAGTTTAATAAAGTATATTTTAGTGACCAAACCAGAAGTAAAAAAGAACAAGAAGGCGTCGCATTAAACCAAGCCACCAGCCAAACTGTAAAGATTAGGAACGAGTTTGTGAAGCTAATGGAACAGTTAATCAAGGAAGGATTTGAGTTTAAAAATGCAAAAATTGAAAATCAAACTACTGCCAATAAAACAAGGTCTGAGGGCTTTGAAGAAATATCAACAACTATGACCATCAACAGTGGAATATACAAGCACACATATAGGTTCACTTCATATAAATTCAAAGGCAAATTCTACATTGTAAATCAATTAGAACTTGTAGAGCCTGAAGTAATAATGGAGTAAGCATAAATTACAATTACATTCGTATTAACAACTAAATCAAATAATGAGCAATTGGAATGAATCAGAGCAGATGCTTAAAAAGACGTTTGAATTTAAAGACTTTAATCAGGCTATGGCATTTATGATAGAGCTTGTCCCAATAATAGATCAGGCTGACCACCACCCTACTTGGACTAACACTTATAATAAAGTTGATGTAGTGCTAACTACGCACAGCAAAGGCAATAAAGTAACTGAAAAAGACAGGATACTAGCTAAGCAAATGGATAATACATTTGAAAACTATAACAGTTAGCATTACAAGGATTGAGTTCAGTCATTTATCATAATCACACACTTTCCAATGGACTAAGGCACGTCCATTTACAATTAACTCACAGCGAAATGATACATTGTGCTGTGATGATAAGTGCAGGTAGTAGAAACGAGACTCCCCAAAACGATGGCATCGCCCACTTTATAGAGCACAGTGTTTTTAAAGGGACTGAACGCAAAAAGTCAAAAAAAATATTTGCAACAATGGAGGATCTAGGCGGTGAAATAAATGCTTATACCACCAGAGATAAAACCTGCTATTACACCACTTGCCGTAGCCAATTTGCAGATAAAGCACTAGACTTGCTGGCGGATATAGCTTTTGCACCTAGCTTTCCACAAAAGGAATTAGACAAAGAAAAGGGCGTAATAATAGAGGAAATAGATATGTACAGCGATTTGCCAGACGAATGCATATTTGATGAATGGCATAAATATTTGTATCCAAATCATAGCCTTGGCCACAACATATTAGGCACTGTAGAATCCGTAAAAAACATAAGTGCTGAGCAATGTCAAGCTTGGAGAAAGGAGCATTATCGCGCAGATAATACCGTGATAGCAACCGTAGGTAAAATGACAGCAGCAGAAGCTCAAGCTTTGGTTCATAAGCAATTTGCGCCTATAGAGTTTGACAATAAACCTATTCTTAAATTGGAACAGCCTAGTTATTATAATTCTAGTTTTCAACAAATTAGTTACAGAGATTTTAGTCAAGCGCATTGTACTATAGGTAATTTTACATTTAATAAGCTAGACCCCAAGCAAAATGTATTGGGACTAATAAATACATACTTAAGTCACGCTGGAATGAGTGCCAGGCTAAATATGATACTGAGAGAGAAGCACGGGTTAACCTACAACGTAAGCACGTCTAACTTAATGTTTACGGACTCTGGCAACTTTAGTATCTATTTCGGCTGCGACGATAAACACGTTTTTAAAGCTTTAGATTTGGTTCAGGCAGAATTAAAACTGCTGTGTGATAAGAAATTAGCAACTTCAAAGCTTGACAAAACAAAAAATCAACTAATGGGGCACATAGCACAAATGCTAGAAAGCCCAAGCGCACAATTGCAACGAATGGCTAGAATGAGTTTGGATTTTAACCACGTATATACTTATGCTGATGTAGAAAAGGTTGTAAAAGCTATAACTGTAAGTGACATAATAGAAGTGGCAAATCAAGTATTTGATCCAATTATGCAAAATGTATTAATATATAGAGAACAAAAATAAATGAATTTTTTACCTGAAGACATAGAAAACTACACCAATACTTTTACCAGAGTTGAGGGTGAATTGTTACAACAATTAGAACACGAAACCTACCAAAAGGTATTGATGCCAAGAATGTGCAGCGGACAGTTGCAAGGCCAAGTAATGAGAATGCTAAGTAAAATGATACAGCCCAAATATGTGCTAGAAGTAGGTACATACACTGGCTATAGTGCATTGTGTTGGGTAGACGGATTGGCAGATGAACCAGATGCAAAAGTATATACGCTAGATATAAATGAGGAAATAGAAGATATGGTACGCGGTTATATAGCAAAACATCCTAAGGGCAATCACATAGAATACATAATAGGAAATGCAGTTGAGGTAATACCTAGCCTAGACGTTCCCCATTGGGATCTAGTATTCATAGATGCAGATAAGGAAAATTATAGCAATTATTTCCAACTTACTATTGACAAAGTGAGACCTGGTGGATTTATAATAGCCGATAATGTATTGTGGAGTGGTAAAGTAACTCAAGAAAAACCAGACAAAGAAACTCGTGCCATAATGGAGTTTAATGAGTTGGTACACAATGACAAAAGAGTTGAAAACGTGCTATTTCCAATTAGAGATGGGCTGATGGTGATGCAAAAATTGTAGCCGTCCATACAATATTTTTACATTAGTTGCGTATTGGTAATAGTATTTAAACACCAACCAACTAATGCAATTTTTCAAACAACTATTATTTAGAGGTTTCGTCACAGCGACGCTGCTAAGTTCTGCTACCTACCTACAAGCACAAGACAAGCAAATAACCACAGTTGAGTACATAAATATGTACAAAGGTATAGCTATCAGAGAGATGAAGCTGACAGGCATTCCTGCAAGTATTACCATTGCGCAAGGCATACTAGAAAGTAATAAAGGCAATAGCGCACTAACTAAAAACGCTAAAAATCACTTTGGCATCAAGTGCAAAAATAACTGGACAGGTAAAACCTACTATATGAGTGATGATGAAGACAATGAATGTTTTAGATCATACACTACAGACGAGGAAAGCTATTTAGACCACAGCTACTTTTTAGTCGTAAATGCCAGATATGACACGCTATTCAATATGCCCCCAACCGACTTTGCTAACTGGGCTAAGGGCTTAAAATATTGTGGCTATGCAACTAATCCTAGATATGCAGACCTGCTAATAGAGGTAATTAATAAGTATGAACTATATAAGTTTGACGATGGTAACCAACAATTAGCCAAAGCCGATAGATTAAATAACGTTAAATCCGCCTCAAATCAATTAGCAATTGCCAATGTAAAACCTGGCAGCGTGGACAATTCATATAAGGGTAAAAAGGAAAAAGATAAAGAAGCTGAAAGAATAGTTGAAAATAACATAAATAAAGAGAATACTGATAGAATATTCTTTGATTACAATGGCATAAAAGCACTTGTAAGTAAATCTGGTGATACTTGGGAAAGTATAGCTAGAGAGAATAATATGATGTATTTTGAGGTGAAACTCTATAACGATTTAAACAAGTATGACGAAATAGAGGCTGGTACAGTACTTTACTTAAGGGCAAAGCATAATAAAGGGCAAAAAGAAACTCATACTGTAGTTGCTGGTGAAAGTATGTATTATATAAGTCAGCTAGAAGGGATAAAGCTGAAAAAACTTTATAAATATAATCACCTAAAACCAGGACAAGAGCCACAAGTAAATGAGGTGATAAAGCTGAGAAGCAAAACACAAGTAAGCCCAAAATATGTAGATGCACCCGTACTAAACAAGGGCTTGCAATATGCTAAGGTGACTGGTAAAAAATCTGAATTGGCCCCTGTTAAAGCTAATCAAATAGTAGCTAAGCCTACTCTAACAGAATCTGAAACAGCTGTTGATACTTCAACAGAATGGCATATAGTAAAGCCAGGTGAAAATACTTGGAGCATCGTTTCTCGCTACGGTATTAGCATAAGCAATCTACAAGATTGGAATAACTTAACATCAATAGATGGTATAAAGACAGGACAACAACTTCGCATTAAAAATACTAAAGGACTCACAAAAGAAAAGAAAACAATCTCTCCCCGTGTTATTCAATCTCCAGTAGCTGAAAAGCCAATGGAAACTGAAAAAATTGTTGAGAAACAAGCTATGCCTCGGGTAGAACTAAATGCTATCATAGAACCCTTAGCAGCCAACCAATATGAGGTAGGAACTGGTGAGGGTTTATGGAGCATTAGCAAGAAAACTGGGGTGAGTGTATTGGACTTAAAAGATTACAATCAATTAAAGTCTGACGTCTTACTACCTGGCCAGCGACTATGGCTAGTTGATGCCAGAAGTCTAAATATTGATATGGTGCAGGCTACTGCTATGCCAGAATTTCATATAGTAAGTCCGGGTGAGGGTTTGTATGCAATAGCTAGAAAGTACAATACTACAACTGCTAACCTAAGAGAGCTAAATCAATTAACTCAAGATAATTTGCAGCCAAACCAAAAATTGAAACTAAAATAGTTTTGATATATATAGTAGCGTTATTAACTACTGTGGATAAAATAATTAACAGTAAATTAACTTTTCCATAATTATTTTATAAAAAATTAGTATAATTGCTAATGAAATTGATACTGTTTATTGCTAAACTAACAGCATTTTCTAAAAATTAGCACTCGAAAGAGTGTATTTCATGGGTGTTTATTTTGCGAATCCCAATCTATTCAATAGGTTGGGATTTGTTTTGACTTCTTGACTAAGATATAAATTATTTATTGTCCTTTTTTATTTTGCTTTGTCCAAATGATTCCATACTTCAAGAATCTATAATAGCCACTCATATAGGCAAGTATCAGCCCAGGCTTTCCATCTCTCCACCCCATTTGCACTACGTATTCCTTTATAAAGTAGAAAGCTGGCTTCATTATTACATTCAGCGCTGTAGTTGTCTTACCCTTACCCAGTGCCTCCTCAGCGCTTAATTGTGCATACTTTGCTTGGCTTATGGCGTGCTCTGTTATCGACTGGAATGGTCTGTGTAAAATATTCGCATTAGTAGGCAGGCTTACTACTTTTATATTTTGTACATTCAGTTGCAAAACCTCGTGTACATACTCTCCAGTCCAATTGGCCATTTGCCGATTATATAGCCTAAACTTTAAGTCTTTAGCCCAGGCCCCGTGTTTTATCCATTTACCTAGGTAACAACTTACCCTTTGTATAGCATAGTGCCAATCTTGCAAATCTGTTTGCATTTTTAGCTGTTCTATAAAGTCTAAAGCATTTGCATTTAATGTTTCATCAGCATCAAGCATTAGTATCCAGTCGCTTGTAGCAAAAGATGCAGCCAAGTTTCTGGTTTTGGCGTAGCCCAACCAATCTATTAGATGAACCTTAGCGCCGAGCCTAGTGGCCAGCTCAACTGTATTATCTGTACTGTGGCTATCAGCTATTATCACTTCATCTGCGATATCACGTATAGATATCAGGCAACTCTCTATATTTATGGCTTCGTTCTTGGTGATTATGACCACCGAGAGTTTATTTTTTATATCTTTATACCCTGAACTATGTTGCATACTAATGAGGCTAAAGATTATATTGACCAAGTAAGAAAATCATAACTAAACATTTTTTTATTTTTTTTGATGTTACTATAATAAATTAACCTAATTGATATTTGCCCCATATTATGGAAGAAGAAACTGGCCAACGTACAGAATTAACAAAAGTAGAGAAAGATAAAATCTTTGAGGAGGAATTCTTGCCCCATATTGATGCACTTTACAATTTTGGTAGCTATTTAATTCACGACGATGATTTAGCAAAAGACCTACTGCAAGAGACCTATATGCGAGCATATAGATTCATAAATTATTATGAAAAGGGAACTAATGCAAAGGCTTGGTTGATTAGAATACTGAAGAATACATTTATAAATGATTATCGCAAAACCAGTAAACAACCGATTAGAGTTGACCTAGAGGAAACCTACCAACAAGTAGATGATAGTGCAGAAGGCGAAAATCGAAATGTAGATTTAAGGCAAGAAGTATATAATAATTTAGTTGGCGACGAAATAATGAACGCAGTTAATTCTTTGCCTGTTGACTATAGACTGATTATTCTATTATGCGACGTTGAGGGATTTAAGTATGACGAGATTGCAAAGATAATAGATGTACCAATCGGGACCGTGAGGAGTAGATTACATAGAGCTAGAAATATGCTAAAAGAAAAGCTAAGCACCTATGCTAAAAGTAAAGGATATAAAACGCAAGAATAACTAAAGAACTCAACAATATTGAAATGAATTGTACAGAAGTAGAAAAGATAATGGATGCTTATGCAGACGGTGAGGTTAGTGACATAGATTGTAATCAGGTATCTAAACACATACAGGATTGTAAACACTGCCACGAAAAATGGGAAAATAGTGTAAAATATAAATCTACTATACTAAGTATTTTAAAAAAGTGCTGTGGTGAAGATGTTAAATTCAACATCAAAGAAATGGTGCTGAAAAGCGAAGTGTACTAATCCACATTTTTGTGCAGATTCGTTCATAATATTGTATTTGAATGAATCATTATAACAATATTGACCCTACCACTGTGAAAGGGCTAGCTAGGGCAATTAGCCTAGTTGAAGCTGGCGTAGGCGGCACCAATTCATTCTTGAGTAATTGGGTAGCTAAACAACCTAAAGTTGCACCAATAGTAGGCGTAACGGGTCCTCCCGGTGCTGGTAAAAGCACTCTAATCAATGCCTTAATTCATAATTGGGTGGCTCAAGGTAAGCGTATCGCTATTATAGCCATAGACCCCAGTTCACCATTTAACTTCGGCGCCCTGTTGGGTGATCGCATCAGAATGGTTGAACATTTTACCAATCATCAAGTATTTATTCGCAGCCTAGCAACTAGAGGTGCCTTAGGTGGATTGAGTGCTAAATCTATAGAAATTAGCGATTTAATTAGAAGGGCTGGCTTTGATATAGTACTAGTAGAAACCGTTGGTGTAGGTCAAAGTGAAGTAGAAATAGCTGGACTAGCAGATTTGTCAATTGTCGTTTTGGTGCCAGAGGCTGGCGACGACATACAAGGTATGAAGGCGGGAATAATGGAGATAGCCGACCTATTCATAGTAAATAAGGCGGACAGGCCTGGCGCAGAGCAGTTCGCAAGCAGATTGAGGAAGCTGCTGCACGGGGGTAATGGTTTAAATGAAGATACTCAAGTGCTACTAACCACAGCTACAGACAGCAATAGTATAACTATGGTAGCTGCTGAAGTGTTGAATCAACTAAGTGTTGTATCTAAAAATAATGAAAAACAAGCCCAACTGTACCTAATGAAATGCCTAAAACTACTCAGTGAGCAACGGATGCAAAGTATTTCCAAATTAGACTTATACACTGAAATAAAAGATCGATTATTAACCAAATCATCTGTCAATATATATGAGATGATTGCTAAATACGCTCTTTAAATTTCCCCTTGTTCTAAGCCTGCCACGTAGTTAATCACCCAAGGCACGCCAATGGTTGCTTCTTTTTCTATGTAGTTTATGTTTGGCTTTCTAGTATCGTCTGGTATTACTGGGTTTATTACATAAATCTCAGCATTTATTGGCGCATAGTCTATTAATATATTAGCTGGATGTACCACCATACTGGTACCAATTATCAATACTACGTCCGCATCTGCTATTATGTTGGTTGCCAATTCAAATTGAGATACTGTTTCACCAAACCAAACAATGTTCGGCCTTAATTGACTACCCCATTCACACAGGTCGCCTAAGTATATTTGTTGGTCTTGCTTTAGTTCGTATACCAATTCAGGATTTATGCTGCTTCTTGCCTGCAGTATCTTACCGTGTAGATGCAATACATAGTCGCTGCCTGCACGCTCGTGTAGGTCATCTACATTTTGGGTAATGATGTAGGTATCAAAGAATTTGTAAGAAAATGCTAATGCCAAGTGCGCTCTATTCGGCTCGGCTTGTCGCACGTTTGTTCTGCGTTGGTTATAAAAGTCTAAGACCAATTCTGGATTAGCCTTAAAACCCTCTGGACTAGCTACATTTTCTATGCGATGCCCCTCCCAAAGTCCATCTACTCCTCTAAATGTAGCAATACCACTCTCTGCACTCATTCCTGCCCCAGTCAGTGCGACTAATTTTTTCTTCATAATTGGGTTTTGTATTCCAAGTGATTATACAAAGAATCTTTATAATTGGTTTTAACTATTGGAAAAGTTCTGTTCCAAATATAATAGTAATAGAATTTAAATAATAATACAAAGTCCTCAGGACTACAG
>JAWXCF010000065.1:0-4430 GCA_034440515.1 Bacteroidota bacterium | reverse complement strand
TTGTTGCTGTTGTAGCAAGCGAATGCAATGCACAATCTAGGCTATTAGCCAAAAATACCCTCTTTTCATATTTCATTTTTTTACTTAATGATGTAAAATCATAATGGAATCGTTCTATCTTTTTTACCAATTTTTATTCAACTTAACATTTTAATTATTAACACAGTGACTACAAATCAATGGAGTTATGAGACCCTGCAACTTCACGCAGGACAAGAACCAGATACAGCCACACAAAGCAGAGCTGTACCTATTTATCAGACTAGCAGCTATGTATTTAAAAGTGCAGAGCACGGTGCTAATTTATTCGCATTAAAGGAGTTTGGCAACATTTACACCCGAATAAATAACCCTACTACGGACGTATTTGAGAAACGCATTGCTGCCCTAGAGGGTGGCGCGGCTGCACTTGCTGTAGCTAGTGGACAGGCAGCTCAATTCATTGCCCTAAATAACATATTGCAAGCAGGTGACAATTTTGTTACATCTCCCTTCTTATATGGTGGCACATACAACCAATTTAAGGTTGCGTTTAAACGCTTAGGTATAGATGCAAGATTTGCAAAAGATGATACAGCAAGTGAATTAGAAAAGCTAATTGACAGCAAGACTAAGGCTGTATATGTAGAAACTATTGGAAATCCAGCTTTTAATGTGCCTGATTTTGAAGTTTTGGCGTCATTAGCTAAAAAGTACGATATAGCATTTGTAGTAGATAACACATTTGGTGCTGCTGGTTACTTAGCTAGACCTATTGACTTTGGTGCCAATGTAGTAGTAGCTAGCGCTACGAAGTGGATTGGAGGTCACGGTAATAGCATTGGTGGTATAATAGTAGATGCAGGTAACTTTAATTGGGGAAATGGTAAATATCCTCAATTTTCTGAACCAGCAGAAGGCTATCACGGCTTAAATTTCTGGGAAGTATTTGGTGATAAGGGACCATTTGGAAACATTGCATTTGCCATACGGGCAAGAGTAGAGGGACTTAGAGACTTTGGTCCTGCATTGTCACCTTTTAATTCATTTCTTCTATTGCAAGGTGTAGAAACGTTAAGTCTGCGAGTACAACGGACAGTTGATAACGCTTTGGCATTAGCTGAATGGCTGGTAACACAAGAAAGTGTGCAAAATGTAAACTACCCAGGTTTAACTTCAAGCCCAAATTATGCATTAGCCCAAAAGTATTTGACCAATGGCTTTGGTGGTGTATTGAGTTTTGAGGTAGTAGGTGGTAAAGAAAAAGCTGGGAAAGTAATTGATAATTTAAAATTGATAAGCCACCTAGCGAATGTAGGAGACGCTAAATCGCTAATCATTCAACCTATAGCTACTACCCACCAACAACTAACTGAAGCTGAGCAAATAAGTAGTGGTGTGACACCAGGGCTACTACGATTATCTGTTGGAATAGAAAACATAAAAGACATCATTGCTGACTTAGAGCAAGCACTAGTTGCCGCGCAAGTACAAGCTTAGATAACAACATAAAAACGGGTATGTAATAAGGTTAAAAAATCCAGTTTTTTAACAACTTAACACAAATTATAATGCAACAACTTACAACAACTACTATTTCGGGTTCTGAAAGCTTGATTCCTACGGGGGTCAAGTTTTTTGAATCTAAGCGACCATTTCAGTTAGAGACTGGACTGGTATTGGACACAATTACAATAGCATACCATAGTTATGGTGAATTAAATGCTGATAAGAATAATGTAGTCTGGGTTTGCCACGCACTTACCGCAAATAGTAATGTTAGCGAATGGTGGTCTGGTTTATTTGGTCAGGGAAAAGTCCTTAATCCAGATAAGGACTATATTGTTTGCGCCAACATATTAGGCAGTAACTATGGTACAACTGGTTATCAAGGTATTGTGCCAAATGATAGCTTCATTCCAGAACTTACCATTAGAGATATGGTAAATGCGCATATCATACTTGCTGATGAATTAGGAATTTTTGAAATAAAATTGCTAATCGGTGGAAGTTTAGGTGGTTTTCAGGCTTTAGAATGGTCTGTTATGCAGCCTAGCAGAATAAATAATCTTGTATTGATTGCAAGTAATGCAGTACAAAGTGCTTGGGCAAAAGCGCTAAATGAAACGCAACGTATGGCACTAACTACAGACCCAAACTGGAAGCTTAATTCATTTACAGATAATGCTCCTGGTTTGGCAGCAGCTAGAGCAATAGCACTACTTAGTTACAGATCATATAAATCTTATACTCTAAAACAGGAAGATGACGACCCTTCAAACTTTAATTATAAGGCAAGCCAATATCAACAATATCAAGGTCTTAAGCTGAGTAAGAGATTTAGTTCTATTAGTTATTACCTTATTACTAAGGCGATGGACTCTCACAATTTAGGTAGGAATAGAACCGGAATCATAGCTGCTCTGAAATCCATAACATCTAAGACTTTAATTATCAGTATTGATTCAGACTTACTGTTCCCCGTTTGCGAGCAAGAATTTTTATACAAGAACATCAGTAACTCTTGTCTCAGAATTATTAGGAGCAATTTCGGCCACGATGGGTTTCTAATTGAAACAACTCAATTGAATTTACTGATAAATTCTTGGCTCTATAACAACGATATATGTTTGCCTTTTATAGAGACTAAGGCAGAATTTAATTCATTCAACTACAACTGAACACAAAATGATGAAGCAACTTAAAATAGGATTATTCGGATTTGGCGTGGTTGGCCAAGGATATGTTGAGGTAATATCTAAAACAAAAGCAATAGAAGCAGTTATTAAGCGAATATGTATTAAGAATCCTGAAATAAAACGTAGCTTTCCTATTGACAGTCAAGTGACTACTAATCCCAATGAGATATTACAGGACGGTGAAATAAACCTTATAGTTGAGGCCATAAGCGATGCAGATGCTGCATTTAACATAGTAAGGCAGGCCTTAATATTAGGTATTCCAGTGATATCTGCTAATAAAAAGATGATAGCCTTGAATTTACCAGAACTTATTAGACTACAGCAGGAAACAGGAACACCACTACTGTATGAGGCAGCTGTTGCAGCTAGTATTCCTATCATTCAGGCATTGGAAAATCACTATCAATTAGATGCCTTAAGAAGCATTAGAGCTATTGTAAATGGTACTACTAATTATATACTGACAGAAATGAGCAAAGGTGGAAGTTATAATCTTGCCTTAGCTAAAGCACAAAAAGCAGGATTTGCAGAGGTTGACCCTAGTAACGACGTTGAAGGTTGGGATGCAACTTATAAGTTAACTATACTAACTACCCACGCAATTGGTGCTTACATTCACCCCCAACAAATAGATAGAGAAGGAATTGTTGGTATTAAAAAATACATTATAGATGATGAGCCTTCCCACGTATTGAAGCTAGTAGCTAGTTTACAGCTAGATAGCAGTCTAAAATGGAAAGCACAAGTAAAACCAGTATGGGAAACTATCAAAAGTGAATTAGCACATATAGATGCTGAATACAATGGCATTCTGATAGAAACAGAATATAATGGTAAGCATTTCTACAAGGGCAAAGGGGCTGGTAGCATTCCAACTGCAGCAGCTTTACTAGCTGATACATTTGCCATTATACAAAAAAGAAAATATTGCTATAATAAATTCTTATATGCTGAGAAAATGCAGACTGTAAATAATTAGACGATGAAATGTTTGATATGACATAAATTATCCTTAATTCTGTGAGCGATTTAAGAACTACTGCTGTAAACTAATTTGAAGTCTAGAAACCGTATATTTTTCTTAACCATTGCTGTTGTAACTCTAATTATTAGCAACTTAATTTTTAGCAGCTGTCAAGAGGAAAAGCCTGTCGAGATACCAGTTGTAAAAGAGTCCCCTAGGCTAGTAGCAGACTCACTTATAGAAGTAGGTCGAGAGATTCAATTTAATGACAAGCCTAAAATTAAAATCCCGTTGACGTTTGAACGTCAATGGGATAGTTTGCAAGAGCTAAGTTTTACAGACACTTTTCTGTCACCAAATGGTAGAGATCCAAAATTTAAAGTATTTGGATGGCATCCTTATTTTTATGGTTCAGCATACAAATCATATAATTTTGAATTGCTGTGGGGTGTTAGTTACTTTGGCTATCTGATAGACTCTAAAACAGGGAGTTATAGAAACATATATCAGTGGAAGGAAACCAAATTGATAAAAATGGCTCACGCTAATGGTTGCAAGGTCTTTTTAACTCTTATAAATTTTGGATTTAAGCAGAACGATAGCTTTTTGACAAATTTTAAAGCTTGGAAAACCTGTGCAGATAGTTGTATTGCTTTACTAAAGTATAAAGGTGCTGATGGCATAAATATAGATTTTGAAAGCGTATCGTCCAATAGAAGGGTGGCATTTAATGCTTTTATTAAATACTTTAAGGGAAGACTATTAGCTAGTAACAAAAAATGGCA
>JAWXCF010000064.1:0-2650 GCA_034440515.1 Bacteroidota bacterium | reverse complement strand
TTATTAAACCAATAAAGTTAAAATGATATTTAATGAAGAGGTAACTGTAGAGAAAACTGATATTTAGTTTTTTTTAATCAAATTTGACTCCTCTTAATGTTACTATGTCTTTTGAAATAAACGCTGTACATATTCCTAAGCTTAGACTGAGTGTGCGTGAGCGCATTACATTTAACCTGCACTTGGGGTACGCTGCTTGCGACGGGTTAAGTTTGGGTATTTTGGCTTTGAACGAATTCATATTATTAAAAAACTTAGATGCTAATCCGTATCAAGTCAGTATGTTGTTTCAATTAGCTACATTAATGATGCCTTTTAGCATCATATTGACGAATTGGGTGGCTAGGGCAAGTAGCATTAAGAAACTACTTAGAAACGTAGCTTGGTTAACTCGTGGACCACTATTGCTTTTAATCATCTTCCCAAGCGTTACTACTAATGCTGTTTGGTCTTGGGCGTATCTATTCATATTTGCATTATACTATTTAGCCAATCCTTTCATATTGCCCTCTATTAATGTATTTACTCGGGCTAACTACTCACATACGCGCTATGCCAGGCTATTCAGCATTAGCCAAAGTCTAACCCAGTCTGTCACTTTCGTAGCCACCTTAATTACTGGGCATCTGCTGCAATTTGATTCGGGTATGTACCGTTACATATTGCCTATACTTGGTGTAATCGGAATAATTGGAATTTATGCCATATCTGCCGCCCCAGTTAAGTTTAAGAAAATTCAAAAGCGGGGGGATAATGAAGTAGAAAATAATAGTATTGGCTACATTATGCAACGGGCCGTGAATATAATTAAGACCAACAAGCCATTTAGGTATTTCCAATATGGGATGATGTCTTACGGAATAGGAATGCATATGACATTTGGCGTAGTAGCCTTGTTTCTGGTTGAGCGTATGCAACTTAGTTTTAGCCAAATAGGTAATTATAAAAATATACCCGTGTTCATCGCCATAATAGCCTATCCGGTAGTTGGCTCTATATTAGATCGACGTGATCCGCATAAGGTAGCAGCCATTACTTACTTAATGTGTATTCTTTATCTGCTCGGACTAATTATCTCGGACTATTATCCCTGTAGCTTTGACTTAGATGGTTGGCAAATTTACCCTTGGTTATTGTTTGCATTCGTTATGTATGGATTCTTTTCTGCGGGTATTGGGTTGGTGTGGACTATTGGGAGTAGTTATTATGCTACACCAGGTATGACGGGTACATATCACGCTATTCACATCAGTTTAACGGGTGTGCGCGGGTTATTTGCGCCATTTTTAGGAATGTTTATTTATCAGTACTTTGGTTTTATTACAGCCTTCTCAGCCAGCATTTTCTTCTTTATTTTGGCAATTGCTATACAGCAGTATAGTAGAAAGTTCAGTTCGGATGGTTAAAACATAAAGAATGCGGCAATATTGTCGCATTTTCTAGGGTCGCACACTTGTAATACTATTTTAAGACATTGGTAGAAGTATGGCACACGCAGTTTTGCAGAGTTCATACACAGCTATGAGTTAATTTTTCGTTCCAGCTAAAATTGTTGCATTGCCCTCTAGTGCCATATAAACCACTTTCACCTCTTGTCTGCCAGATACATAGTATCCAAATTTATTTCCCTTTAGGTTTTTGTTACTAATTCTTTTTACTATTCGACCATTAACTTTATAGTCAACCCAAGCGCCGTTACCCTTTATAGTTAAGGTATTCACATAGGCAGATGGATTTACGTAGTCCGTAGATTTCATAGGGCATAACCAAGACATTTTACTATCATTAAAGCTAGCTAAACCTGCATCGCCTACTGCATTAATTAGTAATAGATTGCCCGTACTGTAGTCGTTTACTCCAGATGCAAAGTTTACCAAACCGAAGTAGTCAGTTCTGCTACCTTTTTTCCATTCTATCACCAATTCCAAACGAAATGGTTTGTTTACATCGAAGTTGAAGTAATGAGCAGCCATATACGGCATTTCATTTCTATTGCTCACTACCATACCTGCTTGGTATGGTAGTACGTTTAAACTTAAGCCAGTGTCTAGGGTAGTAGCCTCGAATTGATCTTGATGAAATGTTTTGGTTAGAAAATAAGTTTTGTTGTTAGGTTTCACAGTATTTAAATCAGTCATTGTCATTTCTTGCTCGTACTTCTTGCCAATCATAATGAAATGTTCTGATTTTCCAAATGCTAGTATTTTATATTCTTTTATTGTGTCTGCGTTAATAGGGTATGCAGTGATGGTGTGAACTCCTGGTTTAACAACTAATTTTTTAGCCTCTGTAGGGTTTACTTGTCCGATAAATACGCCGTCTAATTTAATGGTGTTAGTTTCTGATACTTTAATAACAATAAATGCGTTTTCTTTGCCTAAGTCATTAGTATTTATTTTTTTAACTAATTTTTTGCTGGCTGAAGATTTATTTTTTTTTTTGCTGGTTTCGGTTTTAGTAGGATTTGAAGCTAGAGCCATCGTACTGATAAGAAGTAGTGTGGCAATGCTTGTAAAAAAATGGTTCATAACTATTATCAAATGGTGTATGACGTATAGATTAAAAAACCATTAAAATGTTCATTAATTATTAAAATTAAATTAAATTATATTTAAGATTGGACTTGTAATTATATATTTATATACAAGAT
>JAWXCF010000063.1:0-14900 GCA_034440515.1 Bacteroidota bacterium | reverse complement strand
TTCAGATGTAGTTAATACCTAATACGACTAAATTTTGTTTATAGTTAGATTAAAAAAAAATTAAAATCATTAAAATATTTGCAAAAACTTTGCCAAATAAGGTTAACAGGAAATAAGAAAGTTTAATAAATTTTAAAGTTGATTTAACAGCATTCTGCACTGTTATTCAGCGCCAATTCTTTTTTATCAAGCCACCAACCTGTAAATAGGGTAACACCTGCTAACAATTCTCCAAAGTGTGAAACCTGTAGTAACATTAAAATAAATGAGATACTAAGTCCTAAACAAGTAACTATTATTGGTAAATTCTTTTTATGAAATTTATAATGCCCAATTAAATTATAAAAACTAAAAATTACACAAGAGACTAGCAAACCTATCTCTAAAACTTCATTATGAGCAACTTGACCCATAATTGGTAAACTTGCAGCTACTACAGGTGTAGCTATACAATGTACGGCACAAGCCATAGACAATATACCTGCCCATTTGCTTCCATTTGCCGATTTGTGTTTATGAGTATGCATTAGTATCTAGTACAAATATACAAATTAGCCTTGTATATGCAACAATGTTGCACTTATTTTTTTAGAGCTTCTAGCACTATTTCTAACTTACTTACTCTACTTCCTTTAAATAGAATTATTTCAATATTTCTTAGTTTTATCAATTCTAAAATCTTGTCAACATTATCAACAGCGTTATTTAAATAGAATCCATTAGCACATAAATGTGAAAATGAAGAATAAGCAGGATGAGTAAATATGACCAAATCAAAACGACAAGACTGGATAAACTGTACAATCTCTTCGTGATATTTTGCTTCATCTGCCCCTAATTCAGCCATAAAGCCAATTACAATGCCTTTTGCTGTGCGTTGCCCTTTAGGATAGTATTTGCTAAATTCCATAATGGCACTTTCCATACTGGACGGGTTTGCATTATAGGCATCCATAATTACATTCAAATTTCCTAGCTTAATTAGTTGAGATCTATTGTTATCTGGGTAATATTCTAAACCAGCATTTCGTAAATATTTGAGATCTATACCTAAGTGTTTGCACACAGCTACACAGGCCATCACGTTGTATTTATTGTAACTACCAAATAGCCTGGTCTCTACCAATATTTCTAGCAGAGCATTATGGTATATATTTAAGTTTAGATATGGGTAATTCCCGACAACATCACAGTGTATTTCTGCTCGATCACCATAAGCGATTATACTTGGAACTATAGTATGTTCTAAAGCTATATCATCTAAGTTCTTAATCCAAGTCAGTTGGTGCTGTTTTGCATAGTTCACCACTTCCATATTTGCAGCAACTACCCCCTCTATTCCACCAAATCCTTCTAAATGGTCCTTACCTGTATTGGTAATAATAACGATATTGGGCTCTACTATTTCTAATAGTATCTTATTTTCTCCTTGATGGTTTGCCCCAAGTTCAACTACTGCTATTTCTATCGATTCTGTTAATTGTAATAGAGTAATTGGTACACCTAAATGATTATTTAGATTACCTTGTGTAACGTGACAGCTGTAAACTTGCTTTAAGGTATAGTATAGAAGTTCTTTAGTTGTTGTTTTGCCGTTGCTTCCAGCTATAGCTATTATGGGAATTCCCAATGCTCTGCGGTGTTTTGTTGCCAACATTTGTATAGTCAGCAATGTATCAGCAGTATAAAAACAATTAGAATAGACATCAGCCAACTCCTTTCTATTAGTAACAGCATACTTTGCACCATCTTTTATAGCTTTCTCAACATAATCATTCCCATCAAAGTTTTCACCTACAATTGCCCAAAACATTTGCCCAAATTGAAGTGCTTTACTATTTGTGCAAATGCCATTGCTATCTAAATATGCTGTGTATATGGAATCAATATTCATTTCTTATGTATAGTATATACTGCTGTTTGCATTTGGTCGCAAATTTCTCAACAATTACTAATATATTACTGGGTGCATCCAAATTTACCTTATATTACGTCTATATATAATCTACATTGTTTTAATATGAGATTTACCCGTGTTAATGCCCCAATAATCCTATTGGTACTGATGTGTTGCCTAAAAGGGCATTCACAACCAGTCTTTAACAGGTATTTAAGCAGTTACCCTAGAATACTACAAGATAATAATCAAGATACCTTGCAAAATGCTTTTAGTGGCGGGATGCAGAATCCTCAACTAAACAACATTGACTTAAACGGAGATGGACTGCTAGACTTGGTCATATTTGATGGCTTAGAGAATAGATTATTAACTTATTTGGCTGTCAAAAAAGGGAATACTACATTCAGATACGCCCCTGAATATCAGCAATATTTCCCAAAAGGTACCTATTACTATTTTTTAGTTGACCTAAACAAAGACGGGAAACAAGATATAGTAACTCACGCTGCTATATATAATCGACCCAATGACAACACTGCACTTCGGGTATTCAAAAATGTATCTACAACTGGGAAAGTAAAGTTTGAACCTTGGGTAAGTCAATTACAGTTTAGAACTTCTAGGGGAATATCTCCAATATACGCCATACAATCAGAGCGCCCTTGTTTTGCTGATGTAGATGGCGATGGCGATGTAGATATGCTAATGATGAATGCTCAAATTAGTACTCAATTGCTATTCTACAGAAACGATGCAGATAAATATCCTAGTAAAGACACTATTGCACTAGCATTTGTAGATGCTTGTTATGGTAAATTTCAAGAAAGTATAGACGAATCTTCTTATTTATTAGGAATGAAGGATTGCCCTAAATTTCTAACCGTAAGTGGTAAAAACGGGGCTGCACACGCTGGTAGCACACTGATGGCCCAAGATCTAGATGGCGATGGAGATGTTGATTTAGTAATAGGCGATATAAGTACCCCACAACTTACTGTAATGATTAATGGTAAAATAAATGGTCCCAAAGCTTGGATTAGAGATTCTTTTATCAGTCAAAATACATTCTTTCCACCCAACAATTATGCAAACCTTCAGGCAGAACCAATACCTCAATTAGTTGACATAGATAACGACGGTGACAATGACCTAGTACTAACCCCATATGAACAAACAAACCCTGCACTAACTAATTATAGCTGGTACTATGAAAATAAGTTTGATGGTTTTAAACCAGTCTATGAATTTAAAACCTCCAATCTTCTAGAGTCACAGAACTTCGACTTAGGAAGGAATAGTCATCCTTGTTTTGTTGATTTAAATGGTGATGGTCTACAAGATGTGTTAATTGGTGTATATGGTTTTAATCCAATCGAAAATAAAATAAGTGCACAGATATGGCAATTTCAACAAAAGAAAACGAATGCTGGCAGACCTTACTTTCAGCGAATTAGTAAGGATTACCTAAACATAGGGAAGCAAGATTATGCCCACCTAAAACCAATGGTAGGCGATGTAAATGGAGATGGAATTCAGGATTTAATTATTGGCAATAGTTTTAGCAATGTAATGTATTATAAAGGCATAAGGACTGGAACTAACCTTAGTTTTCAGTTTGTTACTGATGCCGTATTGTTAGATAAAAAAGATGGAGTAAATACCAACAGATTAAATGTAGGTGGCTATAGCTATCCAAGTTTGGTAGATGTAAATGGTGACGGTAAGTCGGACTTAATTATTGGTTCTGGTGCAGGACCAACTTTACGGTATTATAGATTCTCAAAATTGTTTGGCGAAGTGCCGATGTACTATCAGATTACAGACACATTTAGAGGTATAGTTTTAACGCAAATCAACAATATTTCAGTTAAAAATTTGACACCTAGTTTTATAGACCTTAATAAAGACGGTAATCTTGATTTACTTCTTGGCAATAATATTGGTCAGATTATGGCCTATTATGATATACTATCATCAACTACTCCAGTAGCTAAACCAATGAATGTGAATGTGAAGGGCAGTTTTATAGATACACTTTTGGGCAATAATACCTCGCCAATAGCAAGTTTTATAGACGGGGATAATGATGCTGATTTACTCATCGGTAATCAACGTGGCGGGCTATTTTATTTAGGAAGCGTTTCAAATCCACTAAACGAATATTCACCAGTAGGTATATCTAAAGTATTTTCAACTAATACAAAGCCAATTTCAGTGTATCCTAACCCTGCAAATTCTCAAATAAACATAAGGTTGCCAGAAACAGCAAACGTCTACCAGTGCGCGATTTATGATACTCAGGGAAAATTAATTTTGTCATTTAATAACATTAGGTCTGGAAATCAATCAATAAATACTGAGTCTTTAAAATCTGGTTTATATTTTATTCAGTTTAACTCAAATACAGGTGAAAACTTTGCGAATAAATTTCAAATCTCGAAATGAGAACGATAGTAATTAGTTTCATCCTATTATTTGCTTATGCAAAAACTCATAGTCAGGCATTTCCAAAATATTATACTAGTAGTACTGGAGTTAAGGTATTAGCAGGAACGGTATTTCTACCTGGCGATACGCTATTAATGCCCTTTACTAATGGTATGTTGAGGCCTGGCTTTAGTCAGATAGATTTAAATGGTGATAATCGACCAGACTTATTTGCATTTGATGGGGCTGATAATTCTGTACTATGCTTTATAAATCAAGGTGATGACAAATATGAATATAGCCCAGAGTATTCAGACCTTTTCCCTACTTTAATAGAATGGGCAACTCTGATTGACTATAACACTGACGGTAAGTCCGATATAATATGTTACAGCAGTGAAGGTAGCGGTATAGATGTGTACCTTAATATTGGAATAGGCAAAGGAATAAATCAATTTAAAAAAATATACACTCGTATTCTTTATCAAGACTTTAACTTTAAGTCAAACATATTTGCAGGACGATATGACAGACCTTGGATTGGCGATATTAATGGTGATGGAGACCTAGACCTTTTAACCTATGATGTTTCACAATCAAGCGTAAACTTATACTTAAATGAAAGAAAAATAAACGGTAAGTCTAAAGACTCGCTAAACTTTAGGCTTGTAGATAGATGTTGGGGTAAATTTCAAACCACATTTAGCGACACAGTAGAATTATTCAGAGGCTGTGGCAGACAAGGTAAAAATTCTGCCCACGGCAGTAGTGCTATTGTTGCAATAGACCTTGACAATGATGGAGATTTTGATGCATTAAACTGCAATTTATTCTCTGATAATATTTTGCAAGTGATAAATGGTAAAAAGCAAAGTATCATTAACACTGATAGCATAATTAGCCAATCTAGAAATTTCCCGTCCTATAATCGTGGTGTGAAGATGGAGAACTACCCTATACCTGCCCTACTAGACCTAAACTTGGATGGTAAAAAGGATATGATAGTAAGTCAAAACTCTGATGTACTCACGTTTGCCCAAAAACATATATGGTACTACCCAAATGTAACGGGAAATATAAATCCAAAATTCTCTTTTGCAACTGATACATTTTTGCTAAAAGATATATTATGGACTGGTGGTAGAGCATACCCTTGTTTTTGGGACTATAATGCTGATGGTTTGACAGACTTGTTGCTTGGTTGTAATTCCAAAACTGAAACTGAAGTAGTCAAGTTGTACAAAAATGTTGGTAATCAAACCGAAGCAGTTTTTGTGCAAGTAAGTAATAATTTAGTAGGCGTATTATCTGGTTCATACAACCACTTTACAGCAGTAGATTTGGATGATGACGGGAAGCAAGATTTAATAGCAGTAAACCAAGCTGGTAGTTGGACAGCTTGGAAGAATGCAGGTTTATCAAATCAAATACCAATACTATCAGCCAACACCAACTGGACTAACGGATTACCGAAATACAATTTTACAGTTCCCAGCTTAGGAGATATAGATGTAGACGGTGATAAAGACCTAATATTAGGGAAAAAAGACGGTACATTTGCTTATATTCAGAATGTTGGCAACAAATCAAATCCTAGTTGGAACAATGTAACCGACAGTATTATCGGAATTAGAACTAATTATTATTTCTACGAATATGTATATAATCAAGTTACAGGTGAAATAATAGATAGCACCCTTAGCAAAGACCCTAATGGCTACAGTGCTCCAACACTTGCAGATATAAATGGCGATGGCAAGCTAGACTTAGTTAGTGGAAGTGTCAACGGGCAACTATTTGTGTGGAGTAACATTTATCAGACAATTACAATTGGCATTGTAAATAAAATAGATAGCTTAATAATGAATAAAATGCTGAACAGAAGTAGTAGGATTAACTTAGGAAGCCTATCAGCCCCAGCCACAATTGATTTAAATAATGACCAAATTCCAGAGATTTTAGTGGGAAATTATAAGGGAGGTTTAATATTATTGGGAACTAAGTTTAAGCAAATTATTGCTGGAATACCAAATGTATCAGCTAAAATTCAAAAGTTTCAGCTTAACATTTACCCCAATCCTGCAAATCAAGGCAAGGCAAGCATTCAAATCCCTAATGATTTAAGTAATAATATTACTATTACAATTCAAGACATTACAGGAAAAACTTTTGCCACATCTTTTATTTCTAGTAGCAAGAAAGAATTGAAATTAGAATTTGATTTAAAACCGGGGTTGTACATAGTTAAATTGAATGATTCCTATCGCTATTACACAGCAAAGTTGATTGTAAATTAGTGATATAGATATTAATAGGAAAATTAGTAGAACTACAAACATTAATGTACTGTTGTAAATTAAATTAGTATCTTGCATAAAGTTATTTTTTTCCTCTGTTCAATTATATAAACTGCTGGTAAATGTATTTCAGGTTACAGATTATTTTGTTCATATGTGTCTTGTTATTAGGTAAACACGCCTATGGACAGATTAGTATATTAGAATTTAATAATGCATCCGATTTAATAGTTCAGGCAGATCTTAATGTAAAATCTAACAATTTAGAATTGGCTCTAGAAAAATATAGTGGTGCTCAATCTGCGTTAAAGTCTTTAGCATATAATCAAAAATCACCGATATACTTTATCGCTAGATACCAGTACCTAAGAACTTTAGAAGGGCAAGCATCTATTTATTTTAAGAAATCATCCGCAAAATCAATCTACGAATTACTTAGGTTTGACGAAGACTTAGTTAAAAATTATAAAACTTTGGTAAATTTAGGGCAAGGTCAAACCATCATTGTTGATGCAAAACCTTATCATTTATCTGTAGTTAGTGACACATTCATACAACAACAAACTAGAATAAAACTTCTAGCAATGTACCAATGGGCTAATAGTGAATTGAAAAACAACAAATTCAGGCCACTATTGCATAGTGACATTGCAAATGAATGGCAAACATTGTTTTACTTATGTCAGTTACCAGACTCTCTATCTAATAAGGATTTTTCAATGTTTAAATTGGCTCTCGCCAAGTCTCAAAATATTAATGGTGTAGAAATTAGCCTAGAATTAAGATTAATTATTGTCAGTAAATTCACCAATTATTTGGCTCAGTCATATTTATTGTTGTCGAGTGCTAACTCTGGATGCGATATTATAGAATTGGCTACAGAATGGCAATATTCTGGTATGACTCTTCCTTTTAAGGCTGATAAAACCGTTGCAGCATTTACACAAAATGTTAATACCAATTGCATTACCCAACGTTCATTATCTGCCTTGGCATTAGCCTATGGCGCAAAGGGTGATTTAGCAAAATTAGACAGCTTGCAAAAAAAGCTATACAAAACATATCCTGAAGCAAACTCAAAAACCTATGCTTCATTTAATAGTGCCTATACGCAATTAGATGACCGTACAGGGAAAATGGTATTTAGCCAAAAAATTAAATCTGCCCTGCAGTCGGAGTCAAAATATTGGATGATTGGTGTAAATCCTTTCGGGTTTTTTATAAATCAAGCTGGATTTTCAATCCAACATAATAAGGGGAAATCTGCAAATCAATTGCGATTCATTCTAGCCGTAAACAGTATAAAGCCTTTACGTGATGCTGAGGGGATTTACAATGTTTATAAATATTCTGGTATTCAGCTTAGCTATTTACATAGAAACATAATACGACAATCTAGCAATGGGTCATTTACTTATTTTGCACCAGAGCTAAGATATGCTTACAGAAAAATGCACATAACGGAAGCTCCCATTGTTGACAAAAACTTAGCAACAGGTGGGCTAATTATTTCTAATGTTAATCCTATTTCTAATCAGGCTAGTGCAGCTTTCATATTGGGTAAGGTTAGTTCTCTTGGTTCCAAATTTTATGTCGATGTTTATGCTGGTCTGGGGCTAGGCTATAGAAGTCTAAATACTGGGATTAATACCGATCAATGGCTGATTAAATCACCATTATTAGATAAAGATAAATGGAATAAATTCAGCCTAATGCCTCGATTGGGTCTTGAATTGAATTATCGCCTATAATTACTACTTTTCTCCTTTTAAATACATATTACATTAATTAAATTCGCCTTACTTAAGGCTATTTATGAATAATCAAAACTCGACTAACATTAGCACTACAAATCAAAATGTAAGCTATGCTGAATTAGACGAAATATTAAAGCAAAGAATTTTAATATTAGATGGTGCTATGGGTACTATGATTCAGCGATATGATCTAACTGAAGAAGACTATAGAGGTGAACGTTTTGCAGATTGGGGACAAGAATTAAAAGGCAACAATGACTTATTGTCACTCAGCAGGCCTGAAATTATAAAACAAATACACAGAGAATATTTACAGGCGGGGTCAGACATTTTAGAAACAAATACCTTTAGTTGTACTACCATAGCTATGGCGGACTATGGTATGGAGCATTTGGTTTATGAACTAAATGTAGAGGGGGCTAGATTAGCCAGAGAAGCTTGTGATGAATTTACGGCACTTAACCCTAATAAACCAAGATATGTAGCAGGTGCAATAGGGCCAACTAATAGAAGTCTTAGTTTAAGTCCAGATGTAAATGATCCTGGATATAGAGCTGTAACTTGGAAACAAGTGTATGATGCCTACTACCAACAAATAATAGGACTAATGGATGGTGGCGCAGATATTATCTTGATAGAGACTATATTCGATACATTAAACTGTAAGGCCGCAATATATGCCATTTGTGATTATATAGAGAACACAGGCAGACAAGTACCTGTAATGATAAGTGGTACAGTGATAGATATGAGTGGCAGAACCCTAAGCGGCCAAACCACTGAGGCATTCTTAATCAGCATTTCTCATTGTCCTAATTTAATAAGTGTGGGGCTAAATTGTTCCCTAGGTGCTGGACAAATGAGGAGCTTCATCTCAGAATTATCTAAGCTAGCGCCGTTTTACATCAGTTTATATCCCAACGCTGGTTTACCAAATGCTTTTGGTGGTTATGATGAAACAGCAGAGGAAATGTCTGAAATAATAAAGGAATATGGTGAAGAAGGTTTCCTAAACATTATGGGTGGGTGTTGTGGTACAGGCCCAGACCACATACACGCAATGGCAGAATTAGCCAAAGAATTAAAACCAAGACAAAAACCTAAAGTAGAGCCTTTACTTAGACTTAGTGGACTAGAGCCAGTAGTTATTAGACCAGATAGCAACTTTGTAAATATTGGCGAACGTACAAACGTAACAGGTTCGAAGAAATTTGCTAAACTAATCATATCAGGTGACTTTGAGGCTGCTTTAAGTGTTGCACGTGAACAAGCTGAGAATGGTGCGCAGGTACTAGATGTAAATATGGATGAGGGAATGTTGGACAGTGAGGCAGCTATGGAGAAATTTCTGTTGCTAATGGCCGCTGACCCTGACATAGCTACCCTACCCGTGATGATAGACAGCAGTAAATGGACTGTACTAGAGGCAGGTATGAAATGCCTTCAAGGCAAAAGTATAGTAAACTCTATTTCTCTAAAAGAAGGTGAAGAAGTATTTATTAATCAAGCTAAAACGATTCTTAAATACGGGTTTGCAGTTATTATTATGGCATTTGATGAAAAAGGACAAGCAGATAGCCTAGAGCGAAAAACCGAAATTTGCCAAAGAGCCTATGACATATTGGTACATCAAGTAGGCTTTCCACCTCAAGATATCATATTTGACCCAAACATTTTAACCGTTGCTACTGGTATAGAGGTGCATAACAACTATGCAGTTGACTATATAAATGCAACTAAATGGATTAAGGAGAATTTGCCCCTAGCTAAGGTAAGTGGTGGTGTTAGCAATGTAAGCTTTTCATTTAGAGGAAATGATAAAGTTAGAGAGGCTATACATTCGGCATTTTTATACCACGCCATTAGTGCTGGTATGGATATGGGAATTGTAAATGCAGGGCAATTAGAAATATATGAACAAGTAGAACCTAAACTACTAGAACTAGTTGAAGATGTACTACTTAATAGAAATGAAGAATCAACAGAGAAATTAGTTGATTTTGCCGAACAGTTTAAAGGTGAAAAAGGCAAAGAAAACATTCGTGAAGAGCAATGGAGAGAATTCAGTGTACAAGAACGATTGAAACACGCCCTAATAAAAGGAATAGTTGAATATATAGAGGCAGATACAGAAGAGGCCAGACAGCTATTTGCTAGACCACTAGAAGTAATTGAGGGTCCATTAATGGATGGTATGAATGTAGTTGGAGATTTATTTGGTGCTGGAAAAATGTTCCTTCCTCAAGTTGTAAAAAGTGCCAGAGTAATGAAAAAAGCTGTCGCCATACTAACCCCTTTCATTGAGGAGGAGAAACTATTGTCTAATGCTAAAGGACCAGCTGGTAAAATATTGATGGCCACAGTTAAAGGCGATGTACACGACATTGGCAAAAACATAGTTGGCGTGGTATTAGGTTGCAATAACTATGAAGTAATAGATCTAGGTGTAATGGTAAATGCAGAAACCATATTAACCCAAGCTATAGAGCAAGGAGTTGACGTAATTGGCTTAAGCGGATTAATAACACCAAGCCTAGATGAAATGGTACACGTAGCTAAGGAAATGGAGCGTAGAGGAATGAAAATTCCTCTACTAATAGGTGGAGCAACTACAAGTAAAACCCACACTGCTGTAAAAATAGATGTTGTATATAGTGGAAATGTAGTTCACGTATTAGACGCTAGCCGCAGTGTACCGGTAGTAAGTAACCTGATAAGTGATCAGAACAAAGACAAGTTTAGTGCTGACTTGCATACAGAATATGATAAAATAAGAAACGATTACGCTAACAAAAAGAGCATAAAACCAATGCTAAAATTAGATGTAGCTAGGGCTAATAAATTTCAACTGCCTAAAGATTATGTAGCTGTAAAGCCAGAGAAACCTGGTACACATTGGTTCACAGATATAGATTTAAACGAATTAAGGAAATACATAGACTGGACGCCATTTTTCTCTAGCTGGGAATTACAAGGGAAATATCCAGAAATATTCAATGACAAATTTGTAGGGGAAGAAGCCAAAAAACTCTATGATGAAGCAAATTCTTTATTAGACATTATAATAGCTAACAACCAAATAGAAGCTAAGGCTGTATGTTCAGTATTCAAAGTACGGAACTTAGGTAACGACACTATTCAAGTTTTGAATGAAGACGAAAATGATGTAATAGAAAGCCTACATATGTTGCGCCAACAAAGTAAAAAGGCAGTTGGTTTACCTAACTTTAGCTTGGCAGATTATTTAGCTGATGAAGATTATATGGGTGCATTTGCTGTAACTGCTGGCATAGGTGCAGATGAATTAGCTGAGACTTATAAATTAGACAATGACGACTACAATGCCATAATGGTGAAAGCATTAGCTGATAGATTTGCAGAGGCAGGAGCCGAATGGTTGCATCATAAAGTGAGAACTGACATTTGGGGATATGCTAAGGATGAGAAACTAAATAATTATGAGCTGATTCACGAAAAATATCAGGGTATCAGACCTGCTCCAGGCTACCCAGCCTGCCCTGAACACACAGAAAAAAGGTCATTATTTAATTTGCTAAATGTTACAGAACTAACTGGTATAGAACTAACTGAAAGTTGCGCAATGTATCCTGCTGCCAGTGTAAGTGGTTGGTACATTTGCAATCCTAGCTCTAAGTATTTCCCAATTGGTAAAATTGAGAAAGACCAAGTTGAAGACTACGCTGTTAAGAAAAACTGGACATTAGATGAAGCTGAAAAATGGTTATCACCAATACTTAGTTACTAAACTACTTAAAGAATCTAACATTATATAGCTGACTTTCGTTATTATACCATTATCAATTTCTAACTATGTTCAAAAGAATATTAATTACCACAATTATATTGCTAGTAGCTTCCGCTACAGGGTCATCTCAAAACTTTAAGTGGTCAACACTTGCTAAAAGCAAACATAATCTGCCTAAATCTGGTCAATCTAAAAATCAAAGAGGCAGGATAGAATCTGATATGCCTACAGCAGTTACAAATATATATTGGGACGGAACTGCATTCAAAGACACTTCTACTTACACTGAATATTCTTATTTTTTAGACGGTAGAATAAAAACATCATTAGAAAAAGACATAGTTAATGACGTAACTACTATTCTTAATTTTTCATATTCTACTAAAGGAACTGACAGCATAATCACAGTACTAAGCACTTTAAAAGAAGGGTCAGTCCAAACTAATGTAATGTATGACACAAGCATATATAATGGAAAAAGGATTTTGATATACAACGTTAGCTATCAAAAGGACAGTAATCAAATTATAGTACAAGTATTTGGATCTAAAACCAACATCTTGTACCATAATAACGGTAAAATAAAAGAATTAATAACCCTTGGCTACAACAACGGGGAGTATGAACCTGAAACAAAATTTGAGACATTTCTTAAGTCAAATGGTGAATATGATTATGCTAACATATATCAACCAAACGATACAACAGGGACATTAGAGGTTTTCGGTAAGTTTACTGAGTTCAATTTTCAAGATGATGACTTTGATAGACCTTTGATGTTTACTCTTAGCGTTAAATTTGGTAATACTTTTGTTAAAGCATTCAGATCTACAAATACCTACACCCCAGATGGTTTGCCTTTAACATCATTAAATGAAAATGCAAATTTCTTGACTGGAAATTTTGAAAATTCTGATAGAATCACTTTTGCTTATGATGTTTTCGGAAATGAAACAAGTTCAACTTCAGAGACCTGGGAAAATGCTAAATGGAACGTAATCTCTAAGACAACTACTTTTTATCAATACGATGTTAAAACAAGGGTTACTTCTGCAACAGTAAGTCAATATGATGTTTCTACGATGATAACTACAAATGAATCAAAGACTTTTTATACTTATGGTCCTCTTTCAATATTTAGTGCATCAAAATCTACTAGTTCTGTGAGTGTTTATCCTAATCCAGCAACTGAATTTATTAATGTTTCTTCTAGCATAAAGGGAAATACTCAATTAGAAATATTTAATATTAATGGCCAATTGATGCTAAGTGAAAATAAAAACCTGTCACCAGGTCAACAAAACAGTATAAATATTGGTACTTACAGTTCAGGCATTTACACAATTAAAATAACAAATGGCAATTCTGTAGGTTATGCCAAGTTTGTTAAATAATATATAATTCAGAAAACCAACATTTTTAGGGGTATTGCTTAGGCAAGCACCCCTTTTTTTATGCGCTTAATGCTGACACAAGCGCTACACAATCATCTTGATTTACATCCATATGGGTGACTGCCCTAAGATAGGAGCCACCAAAGCTGCTTATCAAAATACCTTTAGATCTTAAGTCTATTACCACTTGGTTTGCAGCCAATTCAGTCTCTACTTTAAATATAATAATGTTACTTTCAACAGGCTTAATCTCAACTATATGGTCAAAATTTTCTAATTCTGCTCCTATCCATTTAGCAGCATTGTTGTCTAGTTTTAGTCTATCTATATTATGATTCAGTGCAAACAGGCCTGCAGCAGCTATATACCCAGCTTGTCGCATTCCCCCACCCATTAGCTTTCTTATTCGCTTACACCACTTAATATCGGTTGCATTACCCAGTAAAAGTGAACCCATCGGCGTTCCAAGACCCTTACTTAAACAAATACTTATCGTGTCAAAGTTCTCGCCCCAATCCTTATAACTTTCGCCCGTCTCTATTAGTGCATTAAATAGCCTAGCGCCATCTAGGTGGAGTTTTAGTCCACGTTCTGTACAATATTGTCGTATCGGCTCTACATCTTTTAAGGTATATATACTACCCCCTGCTTTATTGGCAGTATTCTCAAGACTTACCAGTCTGCTGTACGCTAGGTGAATATTATCTGGGTCATTAACGGCTTGTTGTACTTGCTGAAGATTCACTACGCCACGTTGCCCAGCTATTAGCTTAACACTGCAGCCAGAGTTAAACCCTATACCACCACCCTCATAGTTATATATATGTGCCGTTTGATCGCAAATTATTTCGTCTCCCGGATGGGTATGTAGTTTTAACGCTATTTGGTTGGTCATAGTACCACTTGGGCAAAATATTGCTGCCTCCATACCAAAAATATCTGCTAGATAATGCTCTAACTCATTTACAGTTGGGTCTTCACCATACACATCGTCTCCAACCTTTGCAGACATCATTGCATCTAGCATAGCTTGGCTAGGTTTTGTAACGGTGTCACTTCTAAAATCTCTTATCATCATTTAATAGTAGGTGTATTTAAAGCCATCTTTTTCTAATATTAGGCCATTTTTAGCAATCGTTGTACAATAAACTATTTTATCTCTTTCGTAAACTATAGTTTCAATTGTTTTACCTTTCTTGTATTTTATGGTCTTTGTATATCGTTCAGGCAATAATTCAATGTTTTGAATTAAAATATTGTTTAAGATGATTCCCAAAATATCTTGACTAAAATCCAAAGAACTAGTTACATTTACCAGTTTATTTTTATCATATTTAAAGTTCGCTTTCTCTCCATTTT
>JAWXCF010000062.1:0-48000 GCA_034440515.1 Bacteroidota bacterium | reverse complement strand
TCCCCCGGGGCTTAAAACCCCTGATAAGAAGAGCTGAGCACCTACCCCCCCCCCCCTAGTGAATAACATTGTTTTTTCATTATTAACTGATATTAAAACTAGTGAAATTCAAAAATAAATAAAACTATTTAGGAAAAAAGTACCAAAATTACAGCAACTGTAACAAGGTATTTTAGGCTTTTTATTCTTTATTTTAAGTTAATCTATTATGAGATAGTCAGATATAATTATATTTTTTTGGTCAAATGTAACATTTTCTATATAAAAATAAATTTATGTCCTCGGAATAATAACTTTTATACCCACCGCCCATAAAAAAACCCGAGGCCTAAACTTCGGGTTTCAACATAAAACATACATTATCTTAGATTATCCACAGGGATAATGCTAATATTAGGTGAAATTAATTATTTCCAGACAAAAGTATTCATATATGCTGTACTAAAGTTACCATCTTGGAAATTTTTATCGTTCATTATCGCAATTTGTAGCGGAATCGTCGTTTTTACCCCCTCAATCACAAACTCATCCAGACAGCGACGCATTTTTACAATTGCTTCTTCTCTGGTTCTAGCGCTAACTATTAGTTTTGCTATCATACTGTCATAGTTTGGGGGAATGGTGTAGCCTGCATATACGTGGCTATCTACCCTGACACCGTGCCCACCCGGTTTATGCAAATGCAAAATTTTACCTGGACTTGGCCTAAAGTCATTATAAGGGTCTTCCGCATTAATTCTACACTCTATGGCGTGTTTATCTGGGTAATAATTTTTACCAGAAATGGGAATACCTGCGGCTACCAATATTTGCTCTTTAATTAAATCGTAGCTTATTACTTCCTCTGTCACTGGGTGTTCTACTTGAATTCTGGTATTCATCTCCATAAAGTAGAAGTTTCTATGTTTATCTACCAGAAACTCTATTGTGCCTACTCCCTCATAGTTACAGGTTTGTGCTGCTTTTATTGCAGCATCTCCCATTTTCTCTCTTAGGTCTGGTGTCATAAATGGGGAGGGTGATTCCTCTACCAGTTTTTGGTGCCTACGTTGTATGCTACAGTCACGCTCAGACAAATGGCACACCGTACCAAATTGGTCACCAACTATTTGAAACTCAATGTGGCGAGGCTCCTCTATATATTTCTCCATATATATGTCGTCATTGCCAAATGCAGCCGCAGCTTCTCGTTGGGCACTTTCATACATAGGTGCTATTTCTTCATCAGCCCAGATTATTCGCATACCTCTGCCGCCACCGCCAGCTGAGGCCTTAATGATGACTGGGTAGCCCAAATCCTTGGCTATTCCCTTTGCTTGCTCTGCGTTTTTCAATATGCCGTCTGTACCGGGTATAATGGGAACACCAGCCTTTGTCATAGTCTCACGTGCTCTGCTTTTATCACCCATCATATTGATCATTTCTGGCAGCGCACCAATGAACTTAATGTCGTGAAGTCCACATAATTCACTGAAGCGTGCATTCTCTGACAAGAAACCATAACCTGGGTGTATGGCGTCTGCATTGGTTACCTCTGCAGCAGCTATTATGGCACTCATATTTAGGTAACTCTGGGCACTGGGTGGTGGCCCTATGCACACAGCTTCATCAGCAAAGCGTACGTGCAAACTTTCTCTATCTGCAGTGCTATATACGGCTACCGTCTTGATGCCCATTTCCTTGCAAGTACGAATAATACGCAGGGCAATTTCACCACGATTAGCTATTAATATTTTTTTAAACATTCGGTATTAAATTGGGTGATGTGATGCATTTAGCTAAACCACATCTATTACACAAATAAAATTAAACTGCCTCAACTAGAAATAGAGGTTGATCATACTCAACTGGTGTACTGTCATCTACCAGTATTTGCACCACTCTGCCACTTATTTCACTCTCTATCTCATTAAACAATTTCATAGCCTCTATGATGCAGACTACTTGACCTTTAGTCACCATATCACCAACTTTTAAGAATGATTCTTTGTCTGGTGCCGGCCTTGAGTAAAATGTACCAATCATAGGCGATTTAATTGGCTCACCTTTGGGCGGCTTAGGAGTATCTTCTATTTCAACTGAATTAGCAGTTGCGGCAGGAACCTCATAGGTTTGGGTTTGATGTGTGGGTGCAAACTGTTGCTGCGCCTGTTGCATTGGCACATACATTTGGCCCTCATTTTTATTAGTTTTAATAACTATTTTAAAGTCATCTTGCTGTAATTCTACTTCACTAACGCCCGATTTGGCGACAAATCGTATAAGTTCTTGTATTTGCTTCAGATCCATTTTTTATATTGTTGGGTATTTAACTTTTATTTGATGTGTAATATTAATGAATATTCTAATGATACAATATAGTTAAGGTATTGATTAGTAAATATCCAGAATTATAATTAAGCGCCAATTACTTTACCCGCTCTGCGTAGGTATAGGTAGCAGTATCTACTTTTATTTTATCGCCAGTATTTATAAATAGGGGTACACGTACTTCTGCGCCAGTTTCTACGGTTGCAGGTTTTAAAGTATTGGTGGCAGTGTCGCCTTTTAGTCCTTGTTCAGTATAGGTTACCTCTAGTTCTACTTTTGCTGGCAGGGTAGCGCTAAGAGGTTCTTCGTTTTCTGCATCAAACACAATCTCAACCACGATGCCTTCCTTCATTAGGTCACCATTACTAATAAGTGATTCTGGTATAGACACTTGCTCAAAGTTATTATTGTTCATAAATACATATCCATTATCGTCGGAGTATAAGTATTGATGTTCTCTATGTTCTACCCTAATGGTATTTACTTTTACCCCAGAATTCCAAGTATGGTCAAATATTTTACCATTTTTTAAATTTTTCAATTTCGTACGTACAAAAGCAGGACCTTTACCTGGTTTAACGTGTTGAAAATCTAATATTTGGTGGGGTTGGTCATTGAATTCTAAACAAAGACCGATTCTGAAGTCAGCAGTAGATGCCATATTATTTGCTAAATTTTAGTAAGCTATCAGGTGTAAGATGATAATTTAAAACTATTTGCATTAGGCAATAATAGTTTAGAGGGCAAACATACATAATATAGATGTAGCGTACAAATGTAAATATCCTTGCCAGTAAATATCTTATATTCAGCTATATGTTTAGTATCTACACGTTCATTTTTATTATATTTGAACTATGAGACTTAAACTAATATTAGCATCACTATGTGTGATGTCTATTGTGGCTTGTAAAAAGGAAACGACCACAACCCCAGTAGAAAAACCTACTGCTTGTTTTACTGCACCTAAGACCCTAGTTGATAGCGGAGAAGTGATTACTTTTACTAATTGCTCTAAAGCGCAGAAATCTAACCTTTGGGCACTGGCCAGTACTACTTCTAACACTGGTACTACAACAGATTGGACTACAGCACTGATGAAGAGGGGGAAAGAAACTGTAACTCTAACTGTATCTAACGATGCTGGTTCCAATATAATGAATAAAGATATTCAAGTAGGTAAGCATTCAATTAAATACTTAAGATTTAACACCATACCAACTAAAGATGCATCTGGTGCTAATTACAGACCAGACGGTAAAGCACCAATAGTTTTGGCAGTATTTGGCCCAAATGCAAACACTACTTCTAATCAAACTAAACTGTACACTACAGCGACTACAGGTCCTATGGATTTAGAGCCGACAACTGGCAATATTGTAATTAACCACGAGGGTACTGGTAAAAATAACAGTTCTTGGACGTTTAGAATACAAGATGAAAACAGCGGTACACCTAAAACTTTAATTACGTTTGGTGGATCTGCTAACCCTATTTATCCATCTAGAGGTGCGTTGGTTCAAAAGATATACAGCACAAATGGGTGGGACATTGACTTAGTTATGGACTTAGTTCCATAGTAGTTAGTCGAATATATATCTGAAAAAACCCGATTAACATTATGCTAATCGGGGTTTTGTATTTGTATGCTACACGTGAGTATTGCCTATACTTTAATTAAATAATAGCTTAAATAAACTATACTCTAGGCGTGTCTTTTTCTTTACCTGTTTTATCGTCAGTCGTGATATCGTCTGTGTTACGAGCTTTTTTAAACTCTCCTATACCTTCACCAATACCACGCATAAGTTGCGGAATTTTACGACCACCAAATAGAAGGAGAAGGATACCGGCAATAATCAGAATTTCTGTAATTCCAATCATTCCTAATATGATTAATATCATTTTTTAATTGTCTTAAATAAGATGTAAATATAAACATAACTACGCAAACTATGTTCGTTTGGCTTGATGCCAAACTTCATTACTATTGGACAATGCCTGGAGCTATAATTCCTTTCTGAGTCTAGCAACTGGTATGTTCATTTGCTCTCTATATTTAGCTACGGTTCTGCGTGCTATATTGTAGCCCTTTTCATTCAGCAAATCAGTAAGTTTTTCGTCAGTCAATGGGTCGTCTTTGCTTTCGTTTTCTATATAGTCTTTCAATATTTTCTTTACTTCACGATTACTTACTTCTTCACCTGAATCTGTCTGTATTCCTTCACTGAAAAATTCCTTTAGGCTATATATTCCGTGATTGGTCTGTACATATTTGGCGTTTGCAACTCGGCTAATGGTTGATATATCCATATTGATTCTGTCGGCAACATCTTTCAGTATCATTGGATTTAGTTTCTCTATATCTCCATCTACAAAGAAATCTTTCTGCAAACTGACTATGGCATTCATAGTGTTTAGCAGGGTATTTTGCCGCTGACGTACAGCCTCTATAAACCACTTGGCATTATCAAGTTTTTGCTTAATAAACTGTATTTTATTTTTCTGCGATTTGTCTTTTTTCTCACCAGCTTGGTAGCCTTTTATGCTGTCTTGATAGTCTTGACTTATTTTCAACATTGGGGTATTTCTACTGGTCAGCGATATTTGAAACATATCGTTATCATCTACCGACACTATGAAGTCTGGAATGATATATTGAGTCTTGTAACTTATCTGATTTTCGCCAGGTTTAGGGTTCAGGTGTCTAATTATTTCAACTATGGTTTTTAGTCTTACTCTATCTATTTTCAAACTATTGGTTAGCTTATCATAGTGCTTTCTAGCCAAATCGTCCATATATTTTTCCACCAGAACTTTAGCCATTTTCAGGTCATCGGTTTGTGGGCTCATTCTTTTTAACTGTATTAAAAGGCATTCCTCTAGGCTTCTTGCCCCGATACCTGCTGGGTCTAGAGTTTGTATTATGCTCAATACGTGTTCTAGTTCTACCTCTGTCACGTGCATTTCACTTAAGAAAGCCATATCATAGGCTATGTTTTTTAGGGGGCGCCTCAGGTAGCCATCTTCCTCTAGCATTCCGATTAAGTGCCTCGCTATTTCCCTTTCCTTATCGGTCATCATTAGGGGTGCCAATTGCTCCTCTAGTGTTTCGGTTAGGCTAATTGATTGTGCAAATGGAAGTTCTTTTTGCTCCTCATTTGGATCGCTAGGGTTTTCGTACCCACTATATTCATCAGCCTCAGACACGTCGTCCATATAGTCAGACATATCTAATTCATAGTCCTCATATTCTGGAGTTTCTACGTTGTCCCCATCAGAATTATCGTTCATACTATATTCATCTGCATCCTTATCTAGTATTGGTGCTGGGGTATCATCTATTACATCTTGTTCATTATTAGCAAATGCATCATCAGCATCTTCTGACTGAATTTCTAGGGCTGGGTTTTCAGTCATTTCTTCATCTAACCTTTTCTCAAAGTCAATAGAATTCAATTGCAATAATTGAATAAACTGAATCTGCTGGGGCGATAATTTCTGTAGTTGCTTTTGATATAAACCTTGTTTCAGCATAATGAGAATATGTAGTTAAATCTGGCGTAGCTATTGGCAAAAATATGTTGCCTCGGCTAAGTTATATTTTAATTAACACGTAGAATTGATATTAATGTTCTAATAGTGTACCAAAACGACAAATTGAAGGAAAAATACGCTTCACATTGCCCCAAATAAATAGCGTACTATTATGTAAAATGAAGTTGCGAATTACACGGCTTGACTTTGTTTCATCTACTTTTGCCCAGTCAGATTTGCTATATTAATTATTGCATTGGTCTAGATACTAAAACTGAGATAGAAAAGTATGGAACATAAAGATTTGCACACTGCCAGCAACACCATAGCGCAGCTGCCCCAATTACCAGCCGAAACCCCTGTAAAACTAAATGGTTGGTTGCAAAATAAAAGGGACAGCAAGGGCCTAGTCTTCATAAATTTAAGAGATGGAAGTGGCTTTGTACAATGTGTGGTAGCAGAGTCTGTAATAGGGTTAGAACTATTTGATATAGTTAAGCGGTTGGGCCTAGAAAGTTCCCTAACCATCACTGGGATATTGCAAAAAGATGATAGGCAAATAGGTGGACAGGAAATACAAGCTACTGAAGTAACTATACACCAGTCTGCTGAAAACTATCCCATTACACCAAAAGATCACGGAGTTGATTTCCTACTAGACCGCAGGCACCTGTGGCTGAGAAGTAAAAAGCAATGGGCCATAATGCGCATTAGAAATAAGGTGATATTCTCCATTCACAATTTCTTTCAAGACCGTGGATTCGTGCAAATGGATGCCCCAATATTTACAGGAAATGCAGTAGAGGGTACCAGCACCCTATTTGAAACTGATTTCTTTGAAGAGCCAGCGTACCTTAGTCAAAGTGGACAATTATATGGCGAGGCAATGGCAATGGCAATGGGTAAAATTTATACGTTTGGTCCAACATTCAGGGCTGAAAAGTCTAAAACTAGAAGGCACCTAAGTGAATTTTGGATGATAGAGCCGGAAATGGCCTATTATAATCTGGATATGACAATGGATGTAATAGAGGAATTTCTACGCTACGTGGTACAAGCTGTATTGGATACTTGCCAGCCAGAGCTAGAAATACTAGAACGTGATGTCGCCAAATTGCAGACTGTAACAAGACCATTCACCAGAATCCCCTATTCTCAAGCAGTAAGGCAGATAAAGGGACTAGAAGATGTAAATGGGCAAAATAGCATTAAAACACTAGAGGCTGACCTAGAAAAAGTACAAAGCGACATCATCAGCCTGCAAGCTGACATTACAGCCAGAGAGGAAAAACTGAATGCTGGTGGAATGAAAAAAGGTGAAATTAATTTCAATGAGGAAAAAATTCGCCAAATAAAATTACAAATTAAAGAATTAGAAGAGCAGGCTAGAAACATTCCTACTTGGTTGCAAAGTGCCAAGGATTTTGTTGACGGCAACGACTTCGGAGGCAGCGATGAAACAGTATTAACCAGACTATATGACACCCCTATAATGGTATATAACTGGCCAAAACCAATTAAGGCATTTTATATGAAAGAGGCAGAAAATGCACCGGGTTTTGTGCGTGGTGTAGATGTATTAGCGCCAGAGGGTTACGGGGAGATAGTAGGTGGCGGCGAACGTGAAACCAATATAGACAATCTAATAAATGCTATTAATCATCACGAATTACCGATGGAGGCATTTGAATGGTACCTAGATCTAAGACGATATGGCAGTGTGCCTCACAGTGGTTTTGGACTTGGGCTTGAGCGGATTATCTGTTGGATATGCAAATTGCCACACGTGCGTGAAAGTATTCCTTTCCCAAGATTTATGGGTAATCTACTACCATAAGCCAATGAAACCATACATTATAGGCATAGCAGGGGGTAGTGCTAGTGGTAAAACCTACTTCTTAGAGTCGATTAGGCAAACATTTGACCTAGATAAGGTTTGCATCATCAGTCAAGACGATTACTACAGGCCTGCTGTCGAACAGGAATTAGATCAAAATGGTGTGATAAATTTTGACCTGCCACAAGGTATAAATGATGAAGAGTTCATAGCAGATGTAAAGGCACTAAGTAGCAACAGTACCCTGACTAAGACAAAGTATATGTTTAACCAACCTGAGGTCTTAGGCGATGCGTATCTTTTGCATCCTGCACAAATATTGGTGGTTGAGGGTTTGTTTATTTTCTACTTTGACCGCATTAAGCGAATGCTAGACCTTTCTATATTTATGGATAGTAGAGACGACATTAAACTAAGGCGCAGGCTTCAACGTGACACGCAACAGCGCGGGCTAAACGAAGACATAATCCTGTACCAGTGGAATAATCACGTGTACCCAAGCTATAAGAAATATTTGCTTCCCTATAGAGACGAGGCTAACTTAATCATCACCAACAATTTTGAGTTTGACAAGGCATTAGAAGTTGTGATAGATCACATAGCTGCTAAATTGCAAGGGTAAGTTTTCCTTTTTACAAGAGAACATTGCCATAACCATAAGTACAATTATGTATTTTTTAACAACAATTTTATTTAATGGTGCTTAATTTTTTATTAATTTCTCTTTTATTAGAGTATCTCATACTAAATTAAGGTAAAGTTTTTGACATAATGCAAGTCTAGCATTTATTATTTTTCTACAATTAATCTACTAAATCAAGTTTCATAATAAAAGCAAAATTGTAATTAGTAAATGCGGGCGATAGTGTTATATTTGCACTCTATTTTTTAGATATAAACTGTTAATAAACTTTAAAACGTGTTGGGTGATGCCGGTTAATTCCTAGAGCAGAAGCATCACAGTTCCACAATAAGATATGAAAAGTAAAGGTGCTATTAGATTTTTCGCTATTGCTTTAGCAGTAGTGTGCCTTTTCCAATTGTCGTTCACTTTAGTAGCGAACTTAATAGAGCGCGATGCGGACAATTATGCAAATGGAAATGAGGATCGTCGAGCTAACTATTTAGACTCTGTAAAAACAGAAGTTGTTTATAATTTAGGCTTTGGCGATGTAACCCTACACAAATACACCTATGCAGACGTAAAGGAGCGTGAGTTAAATTTAGGTCTTGACCTAAGGGGGGGTATTCACGTAACGTTAGAGGTTGCCCAAGATAAATTACTAAAAGAATTAAGTAATAACAACGCTGACCCAATATTTAACCAAGCCCTAGCAGATGCTAAGAAAGAGGTTATTACCAGTCAAAGAAACTATATAGATGTATTTACAGATCGATTTGAAAATCTAAAACCAGGGGTACAGTTAGCCCCATATTTTGCAACTGGCGCTAATTCTGCTAAAATTAGAAGAAATAGCAAAAATTCTGATGTAGTTAGCTATCTAAAGGAAGAAGCTGGCTCTGCATTAGACAGAACATTTAAAATATTACGTACTCGTATTGACCAATTTGGAGTAACCCAACCTAACATTCAAGTAGATAATAATTCTGGTAGAATAATAGTAGAGTTGCCAGGTGCTGATGATCAAGAGCGTATCAAAAATTTATTAAAAAAATCGGCTAAACTAGAATTCTTTAGAACCTTTACCATATATGAGGTAGCCCAATATTTACAAGATGCAGATAAAGCAGTATTGGCAAATAGATTGAGCAGTAAGGTGAAAGCAAATGATCCAGTTGCAATTGCTAAGGCTAAAAAAGACTCAACTGAACAAGTTAAATTAGACAGTTTAGATAAATTAATTGCATCAGCAGGTAAAGACACCATTAAGGCTAAAACCTTGTCAGCTGCTAAAGGTAAAATATTAAGTACCAAAACTGCCGATGATTACCCATTGCTATCACTGTTAAACATATCAGAAGATTTACAACGTAGCAATGGTCCAATCTTAGGACGTGTACGTAAAATAGATACCAGTAAGGTAAACGCAATGTTGGCTCTACCAGAGGTGAAAAGCATATTCCCTGAGGAGTTTAAATTCTCTTGGGGTGCTAAAACGCTAACGGGTACAGACGTAATTGAATTATATGCATTACGTGGTCCAGACCCTGCCCTAGCTGGTGATAAAGTAATAGATGCACGTCAAGATATTGACCAGCAGACCAATTCATTTGTAGTAAGTATGCAGATGAATCAAGCAGGTGCTAGTGAGTGGGCAAGTGTAACCAAGCAGGCTGCAAGTCAGAACCCTAAAGGTCACATTGCCATTGTACTAGATAATCAAGTATATAGTGCACCACGCGTAAATAATGAAATTCCAAATGGTAATTCTCAAATTACGGGTGACTTTAGCAGTGAAGATGCGAAAGATTTAGCCAACGTATTAAAAGCAGGTAAACTACCCGTAGAACTCGATATTGTTGACCAAGAAATGGTAGGACCATCACTAGGTAAAGAAGCAATATCTAAAGGTTTGGCGTCATTATTAATTGGCTTGGTTGTTATCGTATTATTTATGATAGCCTACTATAACCGTAGTGGTTATGTTGCAAACATTGCGATGTTGATTAACTTATTTTTCATCATCGGGGTATTGACATCATTACAAGCAGCCTTGACACTACCAGGTATGGCGGGTATTGTATTGACTATGGCAATGGCCGTAGATGCGAACGTACTTATCTATGAGCGAATACGAGAGGAATTAGGGCACGCCAAAGGAATGCGGTTAGCAATATCAGACGGATTTAAATACGCATTAAGCTCCATTATAGATGGTAACTTAACCACGCTTTTAATCGGTATTATATTAATGGCATTTGGTTCAGGTCCTATTTATGGTTTTGCCATCATCTTGGTAATCGGTATCTTAACTTCATTGTTTTGTCAGATTTTATTATCACGTTTAATATTCGAATGGTTATTAGCTAAGGATATCAGAATCAATTTTGGGAATAAATTTACCAATAATCTGTTTCAAAACATAAATTTTGACTTCGTAGGTAAGCGTAAAATTGGGTATATTTTCTCAGTTGTTACCTTGGTTATTGCAATAGCATCCCTAGCTACTAGAGGTTTAAACTATGCAGTTGAGTTTGAGGGTGGATATAGCTATACCCTTCAGTTAGACAAAGAACCTGATATTGAAAAAATCAGATCAATATTAACTAAAAAATTTAATAGCAATCCAGAGATTAAAACCTTTGGTGATAATAATAAATTAAACATCACCACAGATTATCTGGTTGACCAAAACAACGATAACACTGATGTTAAAGTCCAACAGGCACTAATGTCTGGAATTACAGAAGCTGGTTATAAGGCTACAATTCTTAATAACATTAAGGTAACCAGTACTATAGCATCAGACATTAAAAGCTCTTCATTTAGAAGTATCTTATTTGGTTTATTAATAGTCTTTGGATACATCATTATCAGATTCCGCAGATGGCAATTTGCCGTAGGTGCAACTGTTGCTATTGCCCACGATGCCATCGTGGTATTGGGTGTATTTAGTTTGTTAAAAGACGTACTTCCGTTTATGGACGTAGATCAAAGCATTGTGGCAGGTATATTAACTGTAATAGGTTACTCTGTGAATGATACAGTGGTTGTATTTGACAGGATTAGAGAATACTTAACTAATAACAAAAAACAGCCATTGATACCAACAGTTAATGATGCTATAAACCACACGCTAAATAGAACGGTTGTGACTAGTGGTACTGTTATCATAGTTGTTGCCATTCTATTCATATTTGGCGGACCAATCATTAAGGGCTTTAGCTTCTCAATGTTACTGGGTATCGTATTAGGTACATATAGCTCCATCTTTGTTGCGACGCCTATCGCAGTTGACTTACATTCTAAAAAAGAGTTACAAGCCAGTACATTTGCAGCCTAACTAATTCATTATGATACATTTGAAGAGAATATTCGCCGTATTGTTCATATTGTTTTTTAGCACTGGATTATCAATTGCGAAACCAAAATATGAGGTAGCAAAAATTAGCACGCAATTTGGTGACATATACATATATCTGTACCAGCGTACGCCCATTCACAAGGCTAATTTTATTAGGGTGGCAAATGATGGTATTTACAATGGAACTACCTTTCATAGAGTTATAGCTCAGTTTATGATTCAAGGTGGTGACCCAAACTCTAAAGATAAAGACAGCCTGAATGATGGCAGTGGTGGACCTGTATATACTGGCTTACCCTACCAACAAAAGGCAAATGAAGAAGGCTACGATTCCTATACGATTCCGGCAGAGTTACGCGAAGACCTACACCACAAGCGTGGAGCATTAGCTTCTGCTAGAACGGGTAACCCCGAGCGTAGAAGCAGCGGTTCTCAGTTTTACATAGCCATAGGTAAGGTTTATGACCTGAACGAACTGAAAAATTTACAAGAACGTAAAAACATAAAAATGACACCAGAAGCTGTAGCAGAATATAGTACTGTGGGTGGCATACCGTTTCTAGACAATGAATATACTGTGTATGGACAAACCATACAGGGTATAGAAATAGTAGATAAAATAGTGTCACAGCCTAAGGGTCCAAATGACAGACCCTACAGCAATGTAACTATGACCGTGAAAATAGAGAAGTATTCTGCTAAGAAATTGCGCAAGAAATTTAAATATGAATTGCCAGCTGCAGAATTACAAGCCTATCAGCAATTAAAAAAGTAGTCTAATATGAGGATTGCTGTAGTAGGTGCAACTGGCTTAGTTGGCCAGAAAATGCTGGAAGTATTGTCAGAAAGTAAATTGCCTATCACAGAGATATTGCTAGCGGCAAGTGAGCGAAGTGTGGGCAGCAGCATTAGCTATTCTGGATCCGATTATACAGTTCTATCACTACAACAAGTACTTGAAGCTAAACCCCAAGTTGCCCTGCTTAGTGCAGGTGGCGAAGTAAGTAAGGAATGGGCAGCCAAATATGCAGAGGCTGGCATTACTGTAATAGACAATAGCTCTACTTGGCGAATGATAGAGGGCATTCCCCTAATAGTACCAGAGGTAAATGCAAATACCCTAACTGATAATGATAAAATAATAGCAAATCCCAATTGCTCTACCATTCAACTGGTGGTAGTATTAAATGCCTTGAAGCAAGAGTTTGGCCTAGAACGTGTGGTAGTGAGTACCTACCAAAGTATAACGGGTACAGGCGTCAAAGCCATACATCAAATGGCAGCCGAGCGTCGTGGAGATGATGCTATTGATAAGGTATATCCCTATACTATAGACAGAAACTGCATTCCCCATTGTGATGTATTTGCAGATGATGACTACACTAAGGAAGAACTAAAAGTAATACAAGAGTCTAGAAAAATACTAGATGAACCAGGTCTAAGAATAACCTGTACGGCTGTACGTGTACCTGTAGTGGGTGGACACTCCGAATCTGTAAACGTTGAGTTAAGTAGAGACTTTGAGATAGAAGAAATAAGAAATTTATTAGCTGCGACACCAGGACTTGTACTGCAAGACGACCCAGACCATAACATTTACCCTATGCCCATTACGGCACACAATACTGACTTGGTATACGTTGGTCGCATTCGTAGAGATTTATCGCAGGTAAATGCCCTAAATATGTGGATAGTTGCCGATAATTTAAGGAAAGGAGCAGCTACCAATGCTGTACAAATATTGAAACATCTTTGGGAAAATGATTTGATTTAGTTATTTTTAGAAGCTGAAAAGTAAACATTTACAACAAAAGACTTATTTAATACAAGAGACATTAACAAAGAAACATTCGATTAAGAGAAAATTCCAGTAGATAGGTAGAATAGGCAGATAAAAATATAAATATTACAAAATGGCACTAGCTGAGAATACATTAACCCGAATCGGGGTTTTTTATGATGGCAATTATTTCTTACACGTTAGCAATTATTATAATTACGTAAATGATCGCAAACGCAGAATCAGCATCACAGGTTTACACGAGTTTATAAAATATCGTGTAGCCGAGTTAGAAAAAATTGAACCAAGACTTACACAAGTTGTAGACGCACACTATTTTAGAGGTAGGTTAAATGCTGCAGAGGCAAATCAAAGACCCAATCAACTTTACTTTGAGCGTGTATTTGACGATATACTAATGAGTGCCGGTGTTACTACCCACTACTTACCAGTTAAAACAAAGTTTGGCGGTAAACGAGAGGAAAAAGGTATTGACGTTTGGTTGGCGCTAGAAGCTTATGAACTATCACGATATAAGGACTTTGATGTAGTAGTGTTAATTACAAGCGATGGAGATTATGTACCCTTGGTGCGCAAGCTAAATACCCTAGGCATTAGGGTGATGCTTTTGTCTTGGGATTTTGCCTATACTGATGATTTTAATAAAACGGTAGAAACCCGTACCAGTCAAGATTTATTAGAGATAGCGACTTATCCCATATCTATGTATGACGAGCTAGAAAATAGGGCTAATAGAACCAATACCTTGATTCAGAACCTATTTGTAGCAGAAAAGGCGCAAAAAGACAAACAAGAGGCGCCATTAGTTAGGAAACCAGCGACAGGCTTTGTGAACGATTCATTAGAGGGGGATGATTTTGTAAGTATTATTTCTAACCTAAAGAGCGGCTTTGGCTTTATAGAGTGGAATCCAAAAAACTTGTTTTTTCACTACAGCAGTTTAGTCGATATGGATTTTAACGACTTAAGGGAAGGCGACCAAATAGAATTTAATTTAGGTAAAAATGATCGTGGCGATGATATGGCGATAAATATTCGTTGGCCAATAGGTGGTGACCAACACAACGAAGTAGTTGACTATGTGCCTGGTATAGACGACCAACCTAACGAATATTAGTTATTAACGTGACAAATAAATACAAAGCCTTATCCCATTTTGGGTTAGGGTTTTTTTAATTTGTTATAGTTACAGTAAATTATTAAATGATTTTTTGTTTCAAAATTGCCTATCGTTGAGTAAAAAAAACTTAATAATTTATTAACATATTTAAATTTGATTTAACAGCAAAACATCTAAATATAATAAATTTAATTATGCTAGCAGACGAAACTTCACCCTTAAATTGCCACTAGCTAACCCACTTATGGAACTGGACACAAACACAGCTCCACCAAGATTAATGAGTGACCTTTCAGAGTGCTCAGAATTTACTGTTTATGTCATTGTACCAATTGTTTCATTACTCAAAAATGTAAAAAATTACTTCCTAGGGATGTAACTCCTTAATATTTAATTTTTATTTTGGTTTTGCTACACAATTGAATTAAGCAAAACAAAGAGATATCACTATTAGCAATGTAAATGCCCAAAGTATGCCAAGTGTTAATTGGGAATATGGGTTCCATTTACCCTTTTTAGAACCGTCGCCTAGTGTTATTGTATTGAAAAATTATTCTTATAATATTTTAATTCCTAGCTTTATCAATCAATAATCTATATTCAAAAGTCACAAGAAATTTTAAAGGGGGGTACGTTCGCAAATTGCAAGAGAATTTAGATTCTAATCACACTTTTGGATGAGCGCATTCTTGTATTTATGGTAATTATTGGGAATTGATTGGCGACGACATTATTATATCAAGTAAAGCTAAGTTCGCTATTCCTTTAAGAAGTTTAAATGAATTTATACAGATAATATCTACTATTGGACTTACTATACCTATTATAAAAGAAGGGGTATAAATAGTAATTATAAGAAAAAAATTTTTGTTTTTGATATTCAAGTTAATGGGTATTACAAATTTGAGGATTCGCCAACAAATAAGAACGATATGCCCGTTAAACTATCATTAGGCAAAAGATAACGATGCATTGGATTGAATATAATGTAAATTCTAAGCGGTCATAGTTAAGAATTTTAGTGTATTGCGTCTTACTTTAATAGGCACAATGCGAATGGAACCATATAGAGCTACAAGGGGCAAGTAGAAGTTGATGCTGGTGAATAGCTTTAACTATTTTTCATTTTAATTTACAATATTATTTACATTTGTCTCTGTACAGGTATCTTAAACTCAAACTTATACAGAAGAACAATTAATGTCAAGAGAAACTACGCCTAACAGGGCGACACAAGCATTAGCTACAGCAGGTAGAATTATGGGTGGTGCAGATGTGCCGGTTTATACCCTTCAGCATTTACAATCTAGTGAAAAACACAAAGCTGGAGAATTTGAAAAAATAGTAGTACCCTACATAGAAATAGGTAGAGCAAGTACTTCTGTTGTTAAATTTGGCGATGATTGCCCTACAGTAAGTAGAAAGCACGCCTCTATAAGTAGAGAGGATAAAACGGTAAAGATTACCAATCAAAGCCAAACTAACCCAACCTTGGTAAATGGTGTTGTCATAAACGGCGCAACAGTATTAAATAATGGTGATGAAATACAACTGAGCCAAAACGGACCTAAGATGTTGTACAACACTACAACTACAGGTACAGCCAGAATGGGTTTCACAGGTAAAATGAACCTTGTTGTTTCCCAGGCTATTAAACCATATCGTTCGCTGATATTAACACTTTCAGCTATTTTACTATTGGCTATAGCAGGTGGTGGTTACTTGATATTTGATCTGACCAAGAAAAATGAGCAGTTGGCGGTTGATATGAATAAGACAAAGAACTTGTTACAAGGTCAGGCAGATAGTTTGCAGGCTATGAATAAAAATAACAAGGAACTACAAGACAAACTAAACAGTATGGCTGGTAAGGTAGAGAAGGGTCTAAAAAAACAAACTATCATAATCCCAAGCAAGGGTAGAGCAGATGTAAAATATAGCCCAGCTATAGACATTGTGAAACCATATAGTAAAGACGTATTTCTACTAGAGGCGTATCAAATAATAGTGACCAAACCTGACGGAAACGTAATTACACTAGATGGTGGTTGGAGTGGAACTGGTTTCCTATGTGAAGATGGTAAATTTATAACAGCACACCACTGTGTAAATGGATGGTTTTACAATACTGATGAGACTTTCCTAACCCTAAATGCTATAGCTATGAATGGTGGTAAAGTAGTAGCAAAACTAAGAGCAACCAGCCCAGACGGTAGAAAACTTGAATTCACAAGTGATGAGTTTAAGGTGGATTTAGACAAATTGAAGAAACTGCAAGTGAACCTAAATGGTGAGGCAGTGCTAGTTGCACTAGGTAATGTAGAGGGTGCAGAAGGTAGCGGTGACTGGGCTTATATTCAAACCGATAAGAAAGGTACCATTAAATATAACGCTAGAACCAGCGATAATTTGCAACAGGGTGCTATGATTCACATATTGGGTTACCCACACGGTACAGATCACGTTAATGCTACTAAACTACAACCCTTATACTGTACTACTCAGGTAGCACAGGACGGTTTGACTAAAGGCATTATTAATACAACAAACAGAGGTTTTGACCACGGAAACTCAGGTGGACCTTGTTTCTGGATTGACCCTAAGACCAATACTTGTTACGCTATAGGTTTGGTATCTGCCAGCCCTAGCGATGCTAGTCCGATTGGTATGTTGGTACCACTATCTTGGATTAAATAGTCTAATTACAAATAAACAAAAAAATGTGGGAGAAGCGTTTACCTTTTCCCACATTCTTATATTAACACTTTAATAGGCACTTAGTGCTATAGCTATGCTGTTACAAGACAACGAATTGCTAAACAGTCGATACAGACTGATAGAGAAAAAAGGCAGCGGGGGATTCTCTGTTGTTTGGTTAGCCCTTGATGAAAAACTAGGGAATGCACGCGTTGCGATGAAAATATTTGCTCCCGATAAGGGACTAGATAGTATTGGCATCACTCAATTTGAGGAAGAATTTGAATTAACCAGCAAATTGAAAGACAGCAGATTGCTGCGAATAACTGATTACTTTATTGAAGATGATAGCCCGTGTTTGGTAATGCAATATTGTGAGAAAGGCTCACTTTATGATTTACTTAGGCATAAGGGTCAATTAACTGAAATGGAGATTGCTAGGGTTTTGTATCAAACGGCAGGTGGCTTAAAATATTTACACTCACAGCCGCAACCCATCATTCACTCAGACATTAAGCCAGATAACATTCTGATTAGTTATAGCGATGACTATTTGTTAAGTGACTTCGGTATTAGCAACCAAATGCGAAGCACCCTAGTACGTGCCAGCAATTTAAAAGGAGAAACACTAGCATATAGTACCCCAGAAAAAGCTCTGAACAAGCCAATCGGGACTAAGGCAGACATATTTGCATTAGGTATTACCCTGTTTGAATTAGCAGTGGGTAGAGTGCCATTTGACGATGGCGGCAGAGCATTGGTATTAGGTCTTCCAATGCCAGACTTACCAGAGTCATTCTCTAGAAGATTTAATGATTTAATTCACGCTTGCTTGGTCATAAATGCAGATGATAGACCAGATGCAGGCGAATTAGAAAGTTTAGCTAATGGCTACCTAGATAGTGGTGCTTGGAATGAAGTGCCTAGAAAGAAACAAGCCGCGCCAGCCGTAGAGGTGGAGGATATGAGCAGAAGGACAACCCCAATGCAAAGAACCCCAACACCAGAACCGAGCGCAGCCAGCGTAGTAGATAGTAAGCCAAAAGAAAAAGGTAGCACTAGTGCCGATTCACTCTATGATAGATCTGCAGCTACTAAGAAAAAGAAACCAATTGGAATCATCATAGCTGTTGCAGCCGTGCTAATAATAGGAGGTGTATTGGCATTTGTTTTCCTAGGGGGAGGCAAGCCAAAAGAAACTGAAACCGCAAATGCGACACCAGTTGAAATAAAAGATACATCAAATACTGAAGTTTTAAATACATCTACTAAGGTTGATCCTAAAGTAATTGAAACAGAACCAATAGCAAAGACAGATGTAAATATTAAACCCGAAGCTGCCAAAACAATAGCCGACGCCAGTAAAAAGCCAAACTATACCGATAAGGTAAAAATGAGCAATGGAATGATATGGGCGAAGTATAATGGGAAGTACGCACTACTAAGTGCGGACGGTGAACAAGTAATGGCACCAACCTATACCAGCGTTGAAAAAAGTAACGAGGGTATGTGGGTAAGTAGTGGTGGTAAATGGGGTTACTTTGACAAAACAGGTAGAAAGGTACTAGACCCAATATTTAATAATCATCACGATTTTTACGAAGGCTTAGCTGCTGTAGAAATCAGGTCTAAGTGGGGTTATATTCAAAAAAATGGACAATTTAAAGTTACGCCTAAATACGCTGCCGCTACAGACTTTAAAAATGGGAAAGCTACGGTTCAGTCTGGCAGCAAATTTATAACCATAGATAATAATGGAGAGTGCATTAAAAACTGTGACTAGTAGGCTATTAGCCGTTACACTTGTGTGTCTTTTTGCTGCATCTAGCGGTGCAACAGCTAAAATGGATACCTTAAGAATGGGTCTAAAAGGCATCGGGCTATTGGGTAATGATAAATGGTACAATAAGGCTGTAGACAGCAGCATAGTAATCATTAGTCAAGACTATGTAGCCATTGCGTCTAATGGTGAAATGTATGGTAGAAATGGTGCAGAATATTATGGTCGCAGTTACGGCATTGGTTTTTGTATAAATGGTAAAGTCTATGTGGCTGCCCAATTATCAAAACCTTGGGAGGACGACCCCGCTGCAAAAGATTTGAAGGATAGTTTTAAGCCTACATTATCAACTGCAAGAACCAAAACATTATGGGAGGGTAGTTATGGTAACAATTTAGAAGTTGAATATGGTAATGAGAAATATATTAGTGCAGCAAAAATTACGCATTCTTCTAAATGCTATGACCACGCCAGCAATCATTTGGTAGAACGAGGTAAACTATACCTAATATATGCCAGTGGCAATAGACTATCAGACACAACACACTTTAGCAGTTTGGCGCAAACGGTGTCTGTTACTTGGTCTAGTACCAATACTTATGCTACTTTAAATGTTCCTCTTACCTTAAAGAGTCCAATATTGGGCGGTATATATTTTGAGGAGGTGGTGGTAAATGGAGGGGTACAATTTGTACCCGTCGGAATGTTGTATGTGGAATGGAACCAATGGAAAATTGCCCCATTTCCATCACAATTAGTTCCATTACAACCATCTATTATAAAAAAGAAAAAAAGTACTCACAGTAACGGTTCACGCTTAACAGTAAAAAACTCAAATTAAGCGTACCAATAAATTATACATTAGTTCATCTAATTACATTGACAATGACACAACAAGATTCCCAATATTTGATATTAGCTAAGACCGATGTAGGCAAAGTGAGAGACCACAATGAGGATAACTTCATAGTTTGTCAAGATTTAGCTGAAAATCAATGGCATTTTACGGGGCAGAATTTTGCCCAAGGTAAATTAGGTAGTTTATTGGTCGTGGCAGACGGTATGGGTGGTACCAATGCAGGGGAAGTAGCAAGCCAAATAACAATAGAAAGCATAAAAGAATTAATGGCCAAGTTGCCTGATAATTTAATTGGAAATATACCAGCTAGAGCTGATTATTTAAAGCGAATTATCATAGAGTCCCATAATAGAATAATAGCACACGCCAAGAAAAATAAAGAAACCGAAGGAATGGGTACTACCTGCATTATAGCTTGGGTAGAAAATAATAAAGCTGTAATAAGTTGGAGTGGCGATAGCAGAGCCTACATACATAGTCAAGGTAAATTATCTCAGTTAAGCCAAGACCATAGTATGGTATGGGAACTGGTAACTGCTGGTACACTAACACCAGAGGAGGCCCGAACCCACCCTGAAAGTAATATAATAACCCAATGTTTGGGAGATCCTAGCCATCCACCGCAACCAGAAAGTTTAATAATTGATATTAGTACTGGGGATAAATTTATGCTGTGTAGCGATGGATTAAGTGGTGAAGTTTCTGACCCGCTAATGGAGACCATATTCAATGAAAGTAAAACTGTAGCTGAATTATGTACAGACTTAATTGATGCCGCAAATAATGCTGGTGGTAAAGACAACATAACCGTAATAATAGCAGTGGCAAATGCAGTATCTGGGATATTGACACCGGAGCCTGCTAGGGCAAATGCAACCACAATGGGAAACCCACTGAAACAAAGCCCTAATACAATAATAACGGCAGAAACAGCGCTAATTAAACCAAAGAAATCTCCCATTATGTGGATAGTATTGGCTGTATTGGTAATAAGTGTTGCAGTGTTCTACTTTATGTTTAAAAAACCTAAAGCAAATACAGCTGCTACTGCAGTTGAAAACCTAGATTCGAATAATACAAAACAGGAAGCAAATATATTGGGTGACTCTAACTCAGAGATAGAAAAGCCTGTAGCTGACACTAAACCTGAAAAGGAAGAAACTAGCCCAGAAATAGCTAATCAAATAAAAGTTAAGATTCCTGCAATGCTAGATAGGCAAAATCAAATTGAATTATCTTATAAATTGGTAAAATCAAAACTAATTCAACAAACCCTGACAGGTGCTGCCAAAGACTCAGCTGATAATATGAATCGCTATTATGATAAGTATGTGAATCAGATGAAAAAAGTTAACGCTAACCCATCTTTAGATTTAATTAAGCAACTTGGTCGGATGAATGTTGCTGATAATCTAGCTAAGCGTGTAGAAAGGTTAATAGCCTATGTAAATGATGCATTAAAGTCAAATTCTAGTGTTGTAAAACCTCCAGTAATGAACAAATTGCCGATAAAGTCGGATAATGAGGAAAAGAACAATGATAAACAAAGCGGCGAATAGTCCATTAATCAGAAAATAAATAATCTAAATAGTATGGAAAACCTTCTTTGTGAAAAATGCAATTACTCCTTAGCCAGTTATAATGTTAAGTGCCCAAACTGTGGTGCAGAGTTGCCAGGAAAATCTGCCAGTAAGAAATTAGTAGAAGATAGTCAAGTACCTATGCAAGAGGGTAATAAAACTATAGCTTTTAGCATACAAGATGATGCAAACAGCAGAAACGAAGGTTTAAAGACTGTTTCATTCAATGGAATAGAGCCACAAGGAGGTAACCCAACCATAAAGTTTTCACTGCCTGATGATGAAGAGGTTGAAGTGTTTGTAAAAAACAGCGAGGACTCTGAACCATTACCAGCATTAGATTCTAATAAAACAGTGATGAACATTTGGGAATTGGAGGATTCCGATGATAGCTTAATAGATGAGCCTGATGAAGCAAGTTTTTCTTTAATAACTGATAAGGGGAAAAGGACAGTTAACTTTTCTGGAGACTTTAATGAACTAAATAGAAGAAGCCTAGACCCTGAGAATAATAGCATTAGTGAGCAAGGTCACATAAAAATATCCAAGCAAGGTGACAGTTGGATGATAGAAAATACTGCTGAAAGTGGATTCACATTTGTCCAATTAAAGGGAAGTACTGAAGTAGAAGACGGTGACATAATAATAGTAGGTAACAAGCACTTTATTTTCAAAAGCCAACAGCAATAGCATTATATGAAAGTATGCAAGGTATGCGGGTTTAAAAATGAAGATGCCATAAACAGTTGCAGCAAGTGCAAAAGTGCCCTAGGAGCAGCTGAGGCAGCCAAACCAAAGAAAGACTTTTTGATGGCGGAGCTTATAAATCTGAAAGAGAATGATCAGATAACTGGTGGTAAAGGCATTTACTTAGTAAAGAAACACATTGCAGATGGAGGTTTTGGATCGGTGTATTGTGTGCAAAAAGAGGGTGTTGACTTCGCTATGAAGGTCATACAGTTGCGAAAGATATTGCCAGATGATAGAGAAATAATTGTCAAAAGATTTGAGCGAGAATTTGAGGCTGGACAAATTGATTCCCCCTTTATAGTTAAAAGTGTTGACAAGGGTGACATAGTAGGCAACCCTTTTATAATAATGGATTTTTGTCCAAAGGGTACCCTAAGAAGCAAAATGGATGATGGCATAAATATGTCTGATTCGATAAGGATTTCTGCTCAAATTTTAAAGGGCTTAAGTATGATGCATAAAAATGGTGTCATCCACAAAGACTTGAAGCCTGAGAATGTATTATTTGATATAGATGGTAATGCTAGGCTTACAGATTTTGGAATATCTGGATTTATAAATAATAGAGAAACCAAACGTAATGTATGGGGCGCAGCTAAAACTGTATTTGGAACTGCCATATATGCACCACCAGAGCAATTAAAGCCGAATCAAGCGTTTAAGACAATGGGTCCTACAAATGATATATTTCCCTTCGGAGTTATATTATTTGAAATGCTAACCGATGGTAACCTCCCATTTGGCAGTATGGCTGAAATGGAGAAAGACATAATTGGCTACTATAAGCGTATGGAGACTGGGCAACAAATTGACCCAGAAACCTTTAAGCCGGGACTACAATCATTCTTAAAGGAAATAATAGCAGGATGCTTAAAAGCTGAACCTAAAGATAGATTTCAATCAGCTGATGAAATTTTGCAGAAGTTGGGTAGTTTGCCAGCCAAATGGATGGACGAAACCCAAACCCAAGAGCCTATTACCACTAAGTGTGATTGGCAAATAAGAATAATGAATGGTGACGAGGTAAATAGGCAGTATAATTTAAATGAACTACTAAGGCGAAAGTCAGAATCTGATGCCAAAAGATTACTTACCCTAGGCTGGTTAAATCAAAGTCAACCTACTAGTAATGACATTGGAATACTAGAGAACGATACTACATTTATATCAAGGCGTCACGCTACCCTAGAACCCATAGAGCACGGCGATGGCAGTATGATGTGGGCCATAAGAGACGGTCAGTTCTTCAATAAAGATGGGCAAAGCAGTTGGTACCTTAGCACCAATGGTGTTTTGGTAAACTCTACAGAGGCGGGGCAGGCTGGTGTTATATTAAGACCAAATGATATAATTACCATAGGCGATACAACTATGAAAGTTGAAATAGTTGATTAACAATTCAGAAATGCTATATAATTAATTTACAACTATTAAGTATATGCTTGGTCAACTAAATTTGAAGTTTATGAGTAAATATTACCTAAAGTCAAATCGTTCTATAAATAAAAATATGCACATCAAGTCCTATGTATTTTCATTTTTGATTAATTTTTTGCTTCTAGCAGTCATTGTTCCCCTAACAACGAATAAAGCTATGGCTCAAAAAAATTCAGTAACAACACTTACCGTAAGTTGCAATGTTGATTGTGATATATACATTGACGACGTGCTAAAGGGTAATACATTTGCTAATACCCCAAAAAGAATTGTGGTAAGTCCGGGTTCTATATATGTGAGGGTAGTAGCTATAGAAAATCCTGATAAAGATGCTGGGGAGATAGTTGTCGTAAAGAAAGGGGAGAATAAATCTCGCAGTTATGAAATAGATTTGGGTAACTCCAAACCCAAAAAAAAGGTCGACAAAACTGTAGTTAGTAATTCCAATTTTGATTTTAACTATTTGCATTATTTTAAAGACTTTGGTAAGTTTGATTGCCCAAACAGTGCCGACAAAGATGTAGAGCTAACAAACAATAAGTACATACAGAGAAACAAGTCAAAATTGAATATAACCTGCGATCCCGATTTCGTAGAAATGAATTCAAATGCAGACTGGATTACAGAAGTTGAGGTGAAATATGTAGCTGGCGCAAGTAATTTCCCAATTTCTTTGGTATTCAGTGGTTTAAATTCAAGTGCTTATTACTTTATGATGACAGCGACAGGATACTTACGCCTAGCTCAGTATAATGGGACTGATTGGGTGTATTTAACAGAATGGGATGTAGTAGCCGATGTCAAAAAAAACGTAGCTTCTAACGTGTTAAGGGCTGAACGCAAGGGTAATAAATTAAGCCTTTACATAAATGACAACTTCTACAAATCATTTAATTTAAGTGAAATAAATTTTGTAAGCGGTTCAAAGTTTGGGTTTGCTGTACAAGACTTTCAAACTGTAGAAATATCAAACTACAAGTTGAAAGCAATGAGAAAATAAAAATGCTAATGTTAGACCTAGTTATTTTAGATGCTATGCCAAATGTTTTTTAATGAAAAGTGACTTTTCTAGCATTTACCAATTACCTACATAAAGCATATATTAACAAATAGTTGAAATTGATTTATACATTAGGCTACAGTCAGTATATTTGACCAAGTATGAGCTGATATAGTTGGAGTATAAAAAAAACATCCTATAAAAAATATATTACATAATGAACACAAGCAACAACAAGAATTTGAAAAACTTATTTAGAGGCATCTTAGCCCTAGTTACGATTATGGTATGGACAGGTTTGTCAACTCGTTCATTTGCCCAACCTAAGCCAGCTACTACCAGCATAACAGTTACTTGTAATGTTGATTGTAGTGTATTTATAGACGATATAGATAAAGGTTTCGCAAAAGCTAATAAGCCAAGGAAGATAATTGTAATTCCAGGCTCAAAATATGTAAGAGTTGTATCTGTACAAGACGATACAAAAGATGCTGGGGAAATAGTAGTAGTAAAAAAGGGAGAAAACAAAGCTAGAAAATACACAATAGACGGAGTAGAGGCTGGAAATGATGATGATAATAACAATCAAGCTACAACTACTAAGCAAAAAGGGAAAATTGCTGGCGAATATGACAATAAGTTTGACTTCAGCTACAAGCAAGATTTTAAAGAGTATGGACGATTTGACTGTTTAACAGATGAAGAAAGAAGAATTATGCTATTAGATGGCAGATATGTACAACAAAACTTAGCAGATAGATCATTAAATTGTGTACCTGATTTTTATGAGATTGATCCAAACCAAGACTGGTCTTGTGAAATAACCTATAGATATGTAGAGGGGGCGACTGATCAACCTATAGGTTTGGTATTCATTAGCGGGTCTAAAGATAAAGTTAAGTTTAGTGCTACTGCCGATGGCACAATGCGTTTATCACAATATTTAGACGGTAGTTGGAATAGTATATTAGAGCCAACTAAGAATGAATATATAAATAAAAATAAAGGGAGAAACACATTAAGGTGTGAGCGTAGAGGCGGTGATTTGCTTATGTTTATAAATGGCAACTACATTACTTCAGTAAAAATTGGGGAAGCATTTGGTACTAGATTTGGTCTAAATGTTGAAGGACTTCAGACAGTCGGTTTCGAAGGCTTTATATTAAAAGGCTTCAGAAAATAGACTTTTTTTATATAAAAGGTAGAATTTAGTTTACATAGGTAAGTATTTATGCTCATTTGTTCATTTTAGCTTAACCTAAGTATCATAATTTTGTATTGTCCTATCAGGTTTATCCAGATAGTAGGTGTGTAAATGGGTACATAATTGGTACTATTTACATAGTTTTGAATATAGAATTATGCAGAAACTTAAACTCATAGTAACTATTGCTGCATTGGTAATATCTACCCACAGTCTCTATGGGCAATTGCAAGGTGATGAGTTTTCTAATGATACAGCAGAATACATAACTGAAGATACTACCCAATTACTAGAAGATGTTGAAATAGTAGAGGAACAACCTATTAAAGATTCTACTGAATATGTAGAGGTAAACGAACCCGTTGAGGAGTTTCTACCTGAGCAAGATTTAGCAGAAGTTGACACCAGTTTTGAAGCAAATGGTACAATATCTCCTAATAAAGGCTGGTCTGGTGTAATAGTTTACTCGGTACAAATAGAGAGTAAGAATCCAACCATATCATCTGCTTCATTGCAACGTAGGTATGGCAATCAAATGACCCTGTATATTAACAGTAACAACTATAAAATGACCTTTAATAGTGATATAGAGACTGAAATAATATATCACGGGGACAGTGCTATGTATTTGGTTGTGAATGAGGAGCGTGATAGTATTCCTTGGAGAGGTAAACAAAAGTTAAGTAAAAAATTTGTAAATACGTACAAGACATCTGATATGGGTATGATAATGGATCATCCTTGCGATGCTTGGTGTATTGCTACACCAGGCAGTACAACAACTTATCTATATGATAAGAAGTTAAGAATGAATATTAGAAAGTATAAAAGTCACGGTTATGATTACTTTAATTGGTATGTAATGTATTCTAGGGCACCATTTCTTAAGTGTGTGTATGAAGGTACACAGTATAGAAAAGTGTTAACTGCTATAGAGATTAAGGAAGAGCAGTTGCCAGATGAGATATTTAATCCTGTAAGAAATCTACCCTTGACAGAAAAGGAATACTAGTTTTTTTACAAATCGTTAAAATTATTCAGCTTTAATCTACAGTTTTGCTGATATGTCTAGTTTAATTATTTGTTTGCCTCTCGGGCATTCATTCGATTTTTTTACTTTTTCAAACATTTTTGCAAATGTTAAGTTTATCTATTGGCCTGATATAGACTCTGAGTCTCGTATATCGCAATTAGCAGATACTATTATTGAGCAAAATAGAGAAATCTGCAATAAAGCAGATATTATATTGGGAATTAGCATTGCGGGCTTATTAGCAATTGAAATCGCCAATAAAAAGGAAAATATTCAAAAGGTAATTCTCATTTCATCTATTAAGTCAGCCAAAGAAAAGCCAAATTCTTTCAAAATATTTAAATTTATTAGACTTTATAATATTTTACCTATCAGTCTTTTAAATGGAAACACCTTATTAATGCAATTTATATATAAACTATGGTATCTCAGTTCTGAAAAAAATGCAACTAAATACTATCAAAAAGTTATTAAAAATGAAAAACCACAACAGATAAGGAAAACTTTAAGGCTGTTGTTTGCGTGGAATGGGCAATTAAGTGAGCGTAAAAAAGTGCTCCATATTCACGGCACTAATGATCAGATATTTCCGATTCGAAAGCTTCATAATGTCGAAATAATAGACAAAGCAGAACATTTTAATATAATGCTATATAAGTCTAAAATAATAAGTCTAATAAATGCTTTTATAGCCTAAAGTTTTACGTCGTTTCGCATTATTTCTACTTTAGCCTTTAAACCCTCAACATAACGGTCTAACCATTTATTTAAAACTTCATCGTGAAGGGCTAATATTCTAATGGCTAATAGTCCAGCGTTGGCTGCTGCATTTAGAGCAACAGTTGCAACTGGAATGCCTGTGGGCATTTGCAATATGCTTAATACACTATCCCAACCGTCTATACTGTTACTGCTTTTAATGGGAACACCTATTACAGGTAGTGCAGTACAACTGGCCACCATACCCGGTAAGTGTGCAGCGCCCCCTGCACCAGCTATTATAACTTGTATGCCTCTTATTTTTGATTGCTTGGCATATTCCATCATAAGATCTGGAGTTCTATGTGCTGATATTATGTCTAACTCTATAGGTACCCCAGCATCAATAAGAATATCAGCGGCTGCTTGCATTATGCCTTTATCGCTGATGCTACCCATAATTATGGAAACCTTAGCATTGGTTTTAGAAAAAATTATTTCCATAATGTTAACTTGTAATCTTAATTGATTTATCCAGCATTTCTGTGATACTTATAACTTTAAGGTAGTCATTCCCAACTATGGTGACGTGCCCCATTTTACGTAAGGGTTTAGTGTGCGACTTACCATATAGGTGAAGATATACACCAGATAACTTCATAGCGTCTTCTATTCCTATGTATTGAACAAGACCTTCGCTATTAGCATCACCCAATAAATTAAGCATAGCTGATTTATTGATGGCATCAGTGTCGCCTAGGGGAAGGTGTAATAAAGTTCTAATTAGTTGGTCATACTGACTAGTTTTGTTAGCCTCTATGGTATGGTGCCCACTATTATGAGGACGTGGAGCAACTTCATTTATCCAAATTTCTCCATCAGGCATTAGAAACATTTCAACTGCTAAGATACCTATCATATTTAACGTATCTATACATCTGCCTGCAATTGCTATGGCACGTCTGGTAATGTGGGGTTGTAATCTGGCAGGGGCTATTAAGTAGTGTAGTAAGTTTTTATCGGGGTGTGGCACCATTTCTACTGGTGGATATATCACCACATTTCCTAGATAATCTCGTGCAACTATTACACTTATTTCAGTGGCTTGCTCTGCTTCTTTTTCTAATACGCTATCACCCTTTAACCTATTGGCCAGCATACTATTATCTTTTATATAATATACGCCATTGCCGTCATAGCCAAGCTTTCGAGACTTTTGATATGCAGGCAGGGTTTTAATTATGTCTGCGTCTGGAGTGTCATCTGTAGCTAAGATGAAGGGCGCAGTAGGTAAATTTTGATTGTAGAAAAATTGCTTTTGTAGCCCTTTATCAATTATTATCTCTAACACCTCAGGTTGTGGGTAAACACGTTTTCCCATTTTCTGTAATGTTTTTAATGCTTCTATATTTACGTGTTCTATCTCTATGGTAATAACATCTAGGTCTTTACCAAAATTTAAGACGTCATTATAATCAGCATAGTCACCTACTGTGAAATTGTGTGTTAAAGCCTTACAAGCAGCATCAGGATCTGGATCTAATACGTGACACTCTATGTTGTAATCAAATGCTTTTTGCAGCAACATTCGACCCAATTGTCCACCACCCAATATTCCTAGTTTAATTTGTGTGAAATATGTACTCAAAAAATATTATTTTACTTTATTAATGGGAATTGCGATTACTGTATAACCTTTATCTCGAAGCAGTTGAAGTATTCCCTTACTGCCGTATAAATGAAGAGCACCGACGGCTATGAATGTAGAATTATCGGCAATCATTTTAGGAATTTTGATCATCCATTTTTGGTTGCGTTCTGTTAATAATCTTGATTCAGTAGCTTCTGTCATATTTTCATCATCAGCAAACTTTAATAGTGCATTTCCATCACCTTTCTCATAACTTATCGCCATTTCTAGCATTTGAGTTTTTATTTTGGTGGTATCGTGCAACATTTCAGACAGTTCCTTGGCTTGGTCTGCAGCAGATTGTTCTAGCAATAAATCAGTCTGAAACTTAATACTTTCAAATTCTAAGAGTTTCAATTTATGCCGTTTGGCATATTTCTGTACATACATATCCATCGCAGTATCACCCAGTTTACCCTTGAATTCTGGCATATTCATAATTAAGGCAGTCATTACAATGGGTACCAAGACGATAGGCTTCATTATTTTTATCGCATTTACCATATCAGCATTGTATTGGCTAACTATTTTCTCGCAAATGGCATAGTCTTCCTTACTTAATAGTTTTTTTGCATTACTGTCTAATGATATTACTTTAAATCCAAGCCCCAATGCATCAGACTTATTAATAGTTACCTCAGTAGTTATTTGTTTACAACTAGCAAGGGCATAGACAATCTCTGGTCTAGATGTAATAAATGTATGGTTATAAAGGTGGAAAGTACCTAATACATAAGATGTTTCTTTTAAGCCATTGCCAGAAATGCTAAATAATAACCCTTCGTTATCAATGTTTTGAGCAAAACAAGAATTAATCTTGACTATGAATAATATTAGAATAGTTAGATACTTAAACATAGTCTGCTATCTAAATCTATTGATGTTTCTAACCTTGTTATGGTCTTTCATAATAAAGCGTGTTGCCAAAATTAATGCAACGAAACTTGCCAATGGGAACAATATTCCCCACCCCCAACTTTCAGCCAAGCTTCCTACATAGTTTCCTCTGTATTTGAATATTAAATAACCAGATAGGCCAGCTATAATAAGTTCTAAAATAGCAGCTAAAACCACAACTCCAACTTGGCGTAAGCGTTGCTTGAACATAAATGCAGAAATTAAAATAATAATAAGTGCCAACACATTAAAGTAGAGCAGGAAATCTATCAAACTATCTGTCACTTCGCCACCACTTTTAGCTGAATTTACACTTACAGATTTAGTTGTTAGATTGACTGTTGTAACACCGTCTGCACCAGTAAAAGTACCTGTCCATAAGTCTGCATCAATAAAAAAAGCTGATGCAACTAGGGCAATTAGAAGAAATAGGGTTTGAATTCTTTGAATCATTTATTTAAAACTTAGTGATGAATAAAAATTAGACTACAAATTAACAGATAACATCCTATAGATTGAATATATTACGGCCTATTGTTGTTTATGCTTATTTAAACCCATATTCAAAGTTGATGTTCAACTTAACTTTGTAAGGTAATTACACGACTAATAGTATGCAAACACAAGATGTTTTTATCATAGATGCTATACGCACGCCCATAGGGAAATTTGCGGGACAATTATCAAGTCTTCGCCCAGACGATATGGCCGCAACTGTAATTAAAGAACTGATAAGTAGAAATCCTAAAGTTCCTGTAGATGAAATAGAAGATGTAGTATGGGGAGCAGCTAACCAAGCTGGTGAAGATAATAGGGACGTGGCTCGTATGGCTGCGTTACTAGCAGGCTTACCAACTACAGTAGCAGGAGTCACTGTAAATAGGCTGTGTGCCAGTGGTATGCAGGCTATAGTTGATGCTACTAGAGCCTTGCAATTAGGTCAAGGCGATATATATATAGCAGGTGGTAGTGAAAGTATGAGTAGGGCACCATTTGTTTTGGCTAAAGCTGAATCAGCTTACGATAAAAGCATAAATATGTTTGATACTTCGTTGGGTTGGCGCTTTACAAATCCTAAATTAGCAGATATGTACTACCCATACAGTATGGGAGAAACTGCGGAGAATGTTGCAGATAGATATAAGTTAACTAGAGAGCATCAAGATGCTTTTGCTCATAATTCTCAACTTAAGTACGACCAAGCCAAACTTAAAGACATTTGGCAAGATGAAATAGTACCTTTAAATGTAGCAGCTGGTAAGAAAGGTGATACAATCCAAATAACTACAGACGAGCAACCAAGATTGGGATCTATTGAAATATTAGCTGGGCTAAGAACTGCATTTAAGAAGAACGGTACTGTTACAGCTGGAAATGCGGCAGGTCTAAATGATGGTGCGGCTGGTGTGATATTGGCTAATGAAGTTGCAATTAAGAGATATAGCTTGAAGCCAATGGCTAGGGTAGTAAGTATGGGTGCTGCAGGGGTTGACCCTTCTGTAATGGGAATAGGTCCTGTACCAGCTAGTCAGAAAGCATTAAAACGAGCAGGTTTAACTGTTAATGATTTACATATAATTGAATTAAATGAAGCATTTGCTGCGCAAAGCCTAGCCTGTATTCAAGAATTAGGACTAAACCCAGATATTGTAAACGTAAATGGGGGAAGCATTGCCATTGGCCATCCACTAGGTTGTAGTGGCGCCAGAATAACTACCACAATGATGCACGAAATGCAAAGAAATAGTAACATAAAGTATGGTCTAGCTACTATGTGTATAGGTGTAGGTCAAGGTCTAGCTGTTGTTTATGAAAAGGTCTAAAAAAGCTAGATATAATAGGTTTAGTAATATAAGTTACTAGTACATTAGTAAGAAATAGAATAATCACTCTACCCGGGTGGTGAAATTGGTAGACACGCCATCTTGAGGGGGTGGTGCCTTCGGGTATGCGAGTTCGAATCTCGTCCCGGGTACAATATGTAAATTGGAAGCAAGTATATCTTACTTTCATCCAAATTAATTAGTTTTGTTAAACTACTACTTATATTTTATAATTAGGTGAGCTGTCAGGTAACCTTTGCAGTAAATTTTTCGTAGTTGTTTTATATTTAACAATAGATATCGTGACTCTTTTTTCTAAATTGAATTTCTTTAAGCTTATTGGCTTGGTAATCTTTTGTGCTGTAATTGGCACGCAGGCCTCGAATGCGCAGTGCATTAGCGATGATGTTTTTATTAAAAAACTAATGCAGAGCCCAGAGCTAATGCAGCAATTCAATGAATTTAATGATATGAATAGATCAGTTAGGAGAAAATCTGACGATACTATTACTCGAATTATTCCAGTAGTTTTTCATATAATTCATACTTATGGTCCCGAAAATATTAGCAGGTCGGTAATTGAAAGTCAATTACTTACTTTGAATGAGAATTTTCAAAAGTTGAATGCTGATACAGCAAATGTCAGAGCAATATTTAAACCTAATATTGCTGATATGAACTTAGTGTTTAGACTAGCTACTAAAGACCCAAAAGGGAATTGTACTGATGGCGTAACTAGAACTTATAGTTTATTAACAGAAAATGCTAGAGATAATGTAAAGGCGTTGATACAGTGGGATCCAACTAAGTATTTTAATGTATGGGTAGTTAATAGCATTGAAAATAGTGGAGGTCAAGGTATAGTATTAGGCTATGCTCAATTTCCATTTGATAACAATAATTCTACTGACGGCGTAGTTATTTTATCAAATCAAGTTACCAAAGGAAATAAGACACTTACCCACGAGGTTGGGCATTATTTAGGATTGTTTCACACATTTGAAACAGCCATTGGTAATAATTGCAACAACAATTCTTGCACAACAACGGGAGATTTAATTTGCGATACGCCACCAGTTGCAGCACCAAGTTCTGGTTGCCCAACTAGCAATAATACTTGTAATAAAGACGTACCAGATGTAGTTGACCAAGTAGAAAACTATATGGACTATAGTTTTTGCTCTAGAATGTTTTCAGAGGGACAGAAAGAAAGAATGCTTAACGTATTACTAAATACTGCCAAACGCAAAAACCTATGGAGTACTAATAATTTGGTTGCAACAGGAACTAACTTTAATCCTGGCACAGCAATCGTATACTGTAAACCAAAAGCAGACTTTTATGCACCAATTACTTCTATTTGTGTTGATAACAATTTAACATTTACAGATGCTAGCTATAATACCGGTGCAACAGCCTGGAAATGGACTTTTGAAAATGGAAGCCCTGCAACAAGTACATTAAAAAACCCAACTGTGAAATTTACAACACCGGGTAAACACAATGTTAAATTGACTATTACCAACCCAGCAGGAACTGATAGTACTACTAAAACTGATTTTGTTAACATTTTCACGAATGTGTCAGATGTAAAATCACCATATCTTCAGACTTTTGAAAATCCCGCAGATTTGGTAAATATCAGAAACGAAGCTGACGTGGATGGTTTAAAATTTGCAACCACAACTGTTGGCTACCAAAGTAATACAAGCTTCAGTTTCAAGCAATTCTCTAACCCAAGCTTGAATGGGAATTATGCTTTCGAGCTACCAGCAATTGACTTGACAACTGTATCAGCACCACAATTAAGGTTTAGAGTAGCATTTAGACAAAAACTTACTACTAATACAGACGAACTCAGAGTATTCATATCAACAGATTGCAGAGCATCGTTTTCAACTTTGGCCTTTAGATCTGCTAAAATATTGGCTAATAATAAGCCAGCAGAAACGAATGAATTTGTACCAGCTTCAGATGAAGATTGGAAACTAGAAACGATTGATTTAAAAGCATATAAATCTTTAAAGAATCTTATTTTAAGATTTGAATATAAACGTCGTGGTGGAAATAACATATATATAGATAATATCAATATTAATGATGCATTAGTAGGCGTAAATAAGGTCAACTTCTCTAATCAATTTAACTTATATCCTAACCCTGCAACTAATAGCATAACTGTTCAGTTTGTAAATCAATTGGTAGGTAATGCAACTATAACTGTATATGACATTAGTGGAAAAATATTGACGCAGATAGTACAAAGTAATCTAGCTACTAAAAATATTCTATTAGAAGATTTGGGTATTTATAGCAGTGGTATATACCAAATTAGCGTTCAAAATGCTGACAATGTTTATCAGCAGAAATTAATAGTTAACAAATTATAAGCTTATAGAGTTATAAACTCTGTGTAATATTGCCAAAAGCACCAAGTGACTTTGTGCTAAAGAATAGAAGGCATAGATGTTGGATTAAAATATAGAATGATAAAAAATCTTGTAATAGTCGAATCACCTGCAAAGGCCAAAACGATAGAGAAATTCTTAGGAGACGACTATATAGTACGTAGTTGTTTCGGACATATTAGGGATTTGGCATCAGACGATAAGGCTGTAGATGTAAACAACAGATTCGCACCTAAGTATGTAGTGCCAGAAGATAAGAAGAAGTTAGTAGCAGAGCTCCGAAAGCTGTCTAAAGAGGCTGAGCAAATATGGCTAGCAACAGATGAGGACCGTGAGGGTGAAGCTATAAGTTGGCACCTGCTAGACGAGTTAAACCTAGATAAAGATAAGATTAAACGGATTGTATTCCACGAGATTACAAAACCTGCCATACTTAAAGCAATAGCTAACCCTAGACGTATAGACGAAAATCTAGTAAATGCACAGCAAGCTCGTAGAATCTTAGATAGATTGGTAGGGTTTGAATTGTCACCAGTATTGTGGCGTAAAGTACAAAGATCGCTAAGTGCTGGTCGTGTGCAAAGTGTTGCCGTAAGGGTAGTAGTAGATAGGGAAAGAGAGGTTATAAATCATATTTATTCTAGTAATTTTAAGCTTTCGGCTAAGTTTCACCCAGTAGAAAACAATGGGCAAAAAGCTAATGCTATTCTTGAGGCAGAGTTGCCAGAAAGAATCACCAATGAAATTGGTGCTGAGCAATTTCTAAATGAATGCAAAGTAGCAAGTTATAAAATTACGGATATTGAAGTTAAACCAGGGCAGAAATCGCCTGGAGCACCATTCACTACCAGTACATTACAACAAGAGGCTTCACGTAAACTGGGGATGAGTGTGACCCGAACTATGATGCTAGCGCAAAAATTGTACGAGGCTGGACACATAACCTATATGCGTACAGACAGTGTTAATCTAAGTGAAACAGCCATTGTAGATATTGCCAATGAGGTGAAAAGTCAATATGGTGAGAAATATAGCCATACCAGAAGATTTACCACCAAAAATGAATCTGCACAAGAGGCGCACGAGGCAATCAGACCAACCTACATAAATGTACATAGTACAGGGGCAGATGACAGCCAACGTAGATTATATGAATTAATTTGGAAGCGTTCTATAGCCAGCCAAATGTCTAATGCAATACTAGAAAAGACCAACGTAAAAATAAGTATAAGTACTAAGCCCGATAAGCAATTAGTTGCAACAGGCGAGATCCTTAAGTTTGATGGATTCCTAAAGGTTTACCTAGAGGGGAAAGACGATGAGGACGATGAAGACATAAAAGGTATGTTACCCCCATTGGCTGTTGGTCAAGACTTAGACCCAATAGAATTACGATCTACTGAAAAATATAATAGACCCCCAGCTAGGTATGCTGAGGCCAGTCTGGTAAAGAAACTAGAGGAACTGGGAATAGGAAGGCCAAGTACCTATGCACCAACCATAACCACAGTTCAAAAAAGGGGTTATGTAAATAAGACAGATCACGATGGCTACGAGCGAAAAGTTACGCATTTCTTTATGATGAATGACGAAATAACTAAAAGCGTAGAAACAGAACACTTTGGTAAAGAGCGAAATAAGTTATTCCCTACCAACATTGGCATCATTGTAAATGATTTTTTGAAAGAACATTTTGAGGATATTCTAGATTACAACTTTACTGCAACTGTAGAGAAGGAATTTGATCAAATAGCCAAAGGAAAAATGGAATGGCAGTCTATGTTAGAAAATTTCTATCATCCATTTCATAAAAATATAGAGACTACACTAGAAACTAGTGAACGGGTAAAAGGGGAAAGATTGCTTGGAGAAGACCCAACCACAGGGAAGCCTGTATTTGCTAAAGTTGGAAGATATGGACCTATGATTCAAATAGGTAATCTAGATGAAGAAGAAAAGCCAAAGTATGCCAAACTTAGAGATGGGATGCTGATAGAAACCATAACTATGGACGAGGCTATGACTCTATTTAAACTACCTAGGGAGGTAGGGGAGTATGATCAACAAGCAATTGTGGTGAGTATAGGTAGATTTGGTCCGTATGTAATGCACGCTAAAGAATTCTATAGTTTACCCAAAACAGAGGATCCATACACCATAAGCTTAGAAAGAAGTATAGAAATAATAGTAACAGGAAAAGAAGCTAAAGCAGCAAAACAAATACATACTTTTGAGTATGATGGCAAAGTGCTGAATGTATTAAACGGAAGGTTTGGCCCATACATCAGTTATGATAAGGGAAATTATAAAATTCCGAAAACTGTAGAGGCTAAAAATTTAAGTCAAGATGAAGCTATTGAGTTGGTAAAACAACAAATAGCCAACCCACCTGTAAATAAAAGAAAGCCGACTAGCAAAGCAGCAGCTGAAAAAAAGCCAGCAGTAAAAAAACCAACAGCGAAAAAAGCTACTACAGATAAAAAACCTGTTGCTAAAAAAGCTACTACGGTAAAAAAGAAGAAATAAGTTGAACATAACACAGCTAACTAATAATAGTAGAACTTAAAATGTGTGAATGAATGGAGCCTGACCTGAACCCAAGTACAAGTGGTAGAAAGATAGATGAAGCAGAGATACTTGCCCTGATAGCATTACTAGAAGATCCTGATAAGGAAGTAAAGACATTGGTGTCTAACAAACTAATAGGTTTTGGAGAAGATATTCAACCTATTTTAGAGGAATCGTTTTTAAATGAAAAAGACCCATCACAACAGGCTAGAATTCACTTAATAATAGAGAAATTACAGGCAAACACTTTAATATCGGATATTGTAGTGTGGGCAGAAACGGGTGGCTTAGATTTATTTGAGGGCTGGTACCTTGTTTGTAAGTATCGATATCCTGAATTAAAAAAGGAGCAGTTGCTTATCTTAATCAATAAGTTAAAGCTTGATACGTGGTTAGAATTGAACAATATGTTAGCCCCATTAGATAAGGTTAGAATTTTAAACAATGTGATATTTGATAGGCATAACTTTCACAACAACATAAATGACCAAGAAACACCAGATAATTTGTTTATAAATAAAGTATTAGATACACATCGTGGTAATGACCTTAGTCTTTCTTTATTGTATATTATTATCGCACAGCGACTATCTATGCCCATATTTGGAGTAAATACGCCTTTGTATTTGCAATTAGCATATAAAGAGAATTTTACATTTAGAGAGTTGAAAGAGTATAGTGAGGTGCCAATAATACGTTTTGATGGCCCAGGGGAGATATTGTTTTACATCAATGCATTTCAGCGGGGAATAACCTACTCTAAAGCAGGAATTGATGCATTTTTAAATACTTTTCATTATCCCGTTAAACCTTATTATTATCAAGCCTGTAGTCATATTGACCTGATGTTGAGATTATGCGGAAATTTATATAGTAGCTATCAAAAGCAAGAAGATGAAGAACACGCAAATGGAATCCTTAAATTATCTGAGATTTTGCAAGCTTATTCTAACATACCATTGTGAAACTACAAGTTAATATTTTGTTAAGAATAATAAGTATATTTTTGTCAGCATTGTAATAAATGGAATATTACCCCCTATACATTGTTGGCACACTACTGTTTACAGCATTTTTTTCTGGGATTGAAATTGCCTACTTAACCAGTAATAAATTAAGGATTGAACTAGGTAATAAGAAAGGTAATATTAGCGACAGGATTGTGTCGTTCTTTGTTAAGCATCCTAGTAAGTTTTACACAACTACCTTAATTGGATTAAATATATTCATTGTTTTATTCTCCATATATTTTTCTGACTTTATTGACCTTGGACTTCAGACGAATTTTAACATAAACGAGCAGAATAGTCCCACTTTGGTCATCATCGTTCAGACTGTATTGGGCTCCCTAGTACTATTGTTCTTAGGTGAATTTTTACCAAAGGCTTTTTTTAGGGCTGTACCAAATACACTTTTACACGTATTTGCCATACCATTTTTATTGGTTTATTACATTTTATTTCCACTAAGCCTAATAGTAGAGTGGCTAAGTAATTTGTTGTTGAAATTGTTTTTTAAATCTCATACAAATGACGAAACTCCACAGTTTACTAAGCGTGACTTGTTTCACTATGTAAATGAAACAGACGCTAAGGTAGAAGATACACAAGTAGAGGTAGATAAGCAGATATTTAAGAATGCCATTCAGTTTAGTGAGTTAAAGGTGCGTGAGTGTATGATCCCTAGAACGGATATAGTAGCAATAGAAGTCACTGACGATATTGAACACGCTACAGAACTACTTATTAAGTCTGGGCATAGTAAGCTGTTGGTATATAGGGAAAAGATTGATAATGTAATTGGCTACATTCACTTAGTCGATTTATACAATCACCCAAGTACCATAGATAAAATAGTAATGCCAATTACCATTGCAACAGAGTCTATGCCTGCTGGTGATTTAATGAATGCATTAATTGCCCGTAGGCGCAGTATAGCAGTTGTAGTAAATGAATTTGGCAGCACAAGTGGGCTGGTGTCTGTAGAAGATATTATAGAGCAAATAACTGGAGAAATAGAGGACGAGCACGATAGCGAAGACCTGACAGAGGTGCAAATATCTAATACTGAGTGGATGTTGAGTGCTAGGCTAGAGGTTAACTATCTAAATGATAAATATAACTTAAACCTACCAGAGGGAGACTATGAAACACTAGGAGGATTAATACTGGCTTACAATCGCAATGTACCAATCCAGAATGATGTTATAGATATAGATCCATATAAACTAACCGTACTAAACATAGATGGTACACGAATACTTGAGGTGAATCTATGCATTACTAAGTCTAATTAATGCCAAAATTATACATTATCCCCAATTTGATAGGGGATAGCCCTATAAATAGAAATCTGCCTGATGATGTCATTAAGCAAATCTGTACTTTAAAATATTTCATAGTTGAGGAGCGTAAAAGTGCTAATAAGTTGTTAAAGGAAGCTGGTGTACCTACACCATTTAAAGATGTAGTAATAGAAGTAGCTGATAAAACTACTGTAAACTCCATTATTAAAGACATAGTAACAGATGCTAATGGTCAAGATATTGGTCTGCTAAGTGAGGCAGGCTACCCAGGGATAGCCGATCCAGGTACAGAAGTAGTAAAGGCAGCTGGTAAACTTGGCTATGATGTAGTTAGTTTTCCAGGACCTAGTAGCATTATGATGGCATTAGCAGCCAGTGGTTGTCAAGGGCAATTCTTTACTTTTCACGGATACTTACCTAGTGAGGAAAACGCAAGAGAGGGACAATTAAAAAGGCTGGAGCAATTTGCTAATGACGGCTATACGCAGATATGGATTGAAACCCCCTATCGGAATTCAGCAATGATTAGATCAATTGGGCAGGCACTTTCTCCAGAAACACAAGTTGTGTTGGCAGTTAGTCTTACTACCGTTGATGAGAAAATAATCAGGAATATGGCACCGAATTATAAGACTTTTACAGAAGATTTGAATAGACTTCCGATTGTTTATTTAATGCACATCCCCAACTCTTATCATAAGCAAACAGGCGGTAAACGCTTGAAATAGTTGACAATAGTCATAATTATTATTGATGTGGATAATGATGTTCACAAATTAAAATGAACATTTGGTGTAATATTTGCATTATTATTGGATAATTATCTAATTTAGCAAATGCCAAAAGGGTGATTTTACGAGTATGTTTCAAGCAGTTACAGAAGATGTCATAGTTCAGGTAAATACTTTCTTTCAAGAAAAGGCAAGTCAGCCACTTTATGCGAATTTTATATTTGCATATAGGATAGTAATAAAGAACATAAGTGACGATACAATACGTTTGTTGCGTAGACATTGGCACATCATAGACAGCAATGGCTCAAAGGAAGAAGTAGCCGGTGACGGTGTTGTGGGACTACAACCAATATTAACACCCTATTCTAAACACGAATATATGAGCGGTTGCCACCTAAGAACTGACTTAGGTAAAATGTATGGCACATATGAAATGGAGCGTCAAAAAGATGGCAGCTTGTTTCAAGTAACTATTCCAGAGTTTACGCTGGTGGTTCCCTTTAGAATGAACTAATTCTATATTTGCACGTACTCAGTTTTTTTATAAATTCTGTAAAATAGTAACGTGCTAAAGTTAAAAAATTATATAAATGGCGAATTGGTTGAACCCATATCTGGGCAATACCTAGACAATATTGAGCCTGCAACTGGTCAAGTTTACTCGCTAATTCCAGATAGTGATAATCAAGATGTTGAGCAAGCTTATTTAGCTGCAAACGAAGCATTCAAGACTTGGAGCGTTAGTTCAGCTCAAAACAGATGCCAGATTCTGTTAAAAATCAGCCAATTAATTGAGAGAAATATGCACGAGCTGGCAGCGGCAGAAAGTCAAGACAATGGCAAGCCTTTGCAATTGGCTACCTCAGTTGACATACCTAGGGCGAGAGACAATTTTTCATTCTTCGCAACTGCCATTTTGCACGATCATAACGAAAGTCATCCAACAGACAATAATTATTTAAATTATACTTGGCGTCAACCCGCTGGCATTGCAGGTTGCATCAGTCCTTGGAACTTACCCCTTTATCTATTTAGTTGGAAAATTGCCCCTGCATTAGCAGCTGGCTGCACTGTTGTGGCTAAGCCAAGTGAAGTAACCCCATACACTGCATATCTACTTAGTGAATTGTGTATTGAGGCAGGATTACCAGCTGGAGTGCTAAACATAGTTCACGGAACTGGACCTAGAGTAGGTGGTGCAATCACTGCTCACCCTAAGATTAACGTTATCAGCTTTACAGGCGGGACTAAAACTGGACAAGAAATAGCAAGAACCGCAGCGCCGATGTTTAAGAAATTATCTTTAGAACTTGGCGGGAAAAATCCCAACATCATTTTTGCAGATTGTGATTGGGATAGTATGATGAAAACAACACTTCACAGCAGCTTTGCTAATCAAGGGCAGATATGCCTATGTGGCAGTAGAATATTGATAGAGCGAAGCATTTACGAAAAGTTTAAGGTTGAATTTATACAGCGTGTATCCCAACTAACTGTTGGCGACCCTAATGAAGAAACTACTAAGATAGGGGCATTGTCTAGCGAGGCACACACTCTAAAAGTATTAAGCTATATAGAATTAGCTAAACAAGAGGGTGGAGACGTGCTAACAGGTGGAAATAGAATGACCATTCCTGGAAGATGTGAGGCAGGTTATTTTATACAACCCACCGTAATTGAGGGTTTAGATCAAAACTGCAGGGTAAACCAAGAGGAGATATTTGGTCCAGTTGTAACGCTTCAAGCATTTGATAATGAAGATGATGCCATTCAGAATGCAAATAGCACGGAGTATGGTTTGGCAGCAACCATTTGGACAAATAATTTACAACAGGCGCATAGAGTTAGCCACTCCATTCATAGTGGGATTATATGGGTGAATTGCTGGTTAATAAGAGACTTGCGCACATTATTTGGAGGAATGAAGCAAAGCGGAGTAGGCAGAGAGGGTGGCTATGAGGCACTTCACTTCTTTACCGAGCCCAAGAATATTTGTATTAAACTTTAGGGGTTCTATTTGATATTTTTGATAAATATTTATTGATATTAATACTATATTAATCTACTTTAATCAGTTTCTTAAAATTATTCATTATAAACTCAGTAAATGGTGCTACAGATTCGTAGCTAAGATGCACACCGTCATTATAAGTGTAATTCGTACAGTCTGCCTCTGGTAGCAGTCTCCCTGTACTTTTAAATGATGCGTAAAAAAGCGGCAAAATAGCCTTATAGGTGGTTGATGCTTTTATTTCACTATGCACTGGAATTATGTAGTAGTAAACCTGAACGTTCCATTTCTTTTCTAGTTCAGCCATAGTTAAGGCTAGCATTTTTATTCCCTTTTTATAGGCAATCATATCTGGTTCACGCATATAGTCTATCAATTGAACGGCTAAAAGTTGGTCTTGCAGTTGCTTATTGTATCCATTATCTTGATTTGCTTTCTTCTGTGATGGTAGTAGGGTAGTAAATAGGTTTACGGGTTGGTACTTTTGGTACAACGCAGGTAAATATTCATTAGCATATTTGGGGAAAAATGCAGTTGAAACCAATTGCAAGTCTGGATTACGATTAATGAAGTTTAATTCAATAAGCAAATATTTTGGAGTCTTTTTATCCTTTTTAATAATCTCAATTCCTGTAAAAGCACTGCCCCCGCTAAAGGATAGATTGTAGCTACCATTAGGCAGAACGCCTAGTCTAGCAGACAGACTGCTACCTAATAGAATTAAGGTATCAATGTTTGGTCTGTGTACAAAGTTTTGAGCAGCAATAGAATTTTGCTGTTGTTGATTCTGCCCTTTACCTCCTGTAGGTATTAAACTATATAATGCTCCATTCCAAAGAAAAAATATACAAACTGCAATAAAGCTAACCCTAATAACAAATTTCATAAGTTGTTAGAATTGAAAATAGATAAATTTAACACCATCACCTGAATTTACCCAAATAATACACAACATTATACCGTAAGTGAATAAGGGTAACAATTTAGTTGCGACCCTTTTCCCATTGATGTGTGTGTTGGTATAATTCATTATTTGCCAACCAGGCGTCGCTTGTCGTAGCAAGTATAAAATATGGTACAATATTACAGGCGCGCTGTATATCATTATGTTAAAAATGATAACCATATTTCTATTGCCTTTATTACTAATTATAGCTTTTACGTAATTGACTGCGTGCTCGAATATTGGGAGTTTAAATAAGAGCCAAGCAAACATAACAAAGGTAAAAACCAGAGGTATTTGCCAAATTGCGTGCCACTTACTGCGAAGTGGCCCAGTGATATTTGAAGCTAAACGCTCTACTACTAAGGCTAAGCCGTGGAAACTGCCCCAAATAGCATATGACCAAGCACCTCCGTGCCATAGCCCGCCTAGAAACATAACCAGCATTAGGTTTAAGTAGGTTCTGAATATGCCTTTTTTACTTCCCCCAAGGCTAAAATAAAGATATTCACGCAGCCAAGAACTCAAACTAATATGCCAACGTGTCCAAAACTCTTGAAACGATCGGGATATATAGGGAAAATTAAAGTTAATAGGTAGTTGATATCCAAATAAATAGGCTAATCCAATAGCAATAAGGCTATAGCCTGCAAAGTCTGCAAATATTTGCATACTATACCCAAATATCATTACTAATAGGGTGACAGAATCATAATTATCAAAGTAGGGATAACTAATCCACATAGTTTGTCCAAACAGATTATCAGCAACTACTAGCTTTAAGAAATAGCCCGTAATTAGTTGTCGGCAAGCCAATTCCCAAGGTATATCTTTTAAGTATTTTGTTTTAATTTGGGGTAAAAATCCGAAGCTTTTCACGATTGGACCAGATACCAATTGCGGCATAAATGCGATATACAAGGAGGTGATTTTAGTTAAACCCCACAAATTTAGCTGGGCAATATATTTATAGGATTCAAAGTTTTTCTTTTTGTACACGTCTATCATCATACTGATGCCGTGAAATGTAAAGAAACTGATTCCGATGGGCAGTGGAATGCTGAGAAGTATATCGCCAAACCTGTGGTCACCCCGACTTATAAACATAAAGGTAAACATAGGAGTGTATTTAAAGAAGGCCAACAGACCTAAGTTAAGTACAACACCTGCAGTTGCCCAAACTTTTTGCTTAGGCTTAGATTGTGTACGTAATATGCGGTAAAGTGAATAGGTATTAATACCTATACTGGTAAACAGTAATAGTAAAAGAATTGGTTGAGACCAAGCGTAAAACGTAAAACTGGACAATAACAATATTTGCACTTGCCAACGCCTGAATGTTGGAATATAGTACAGCACGAAGGTGATGATGAGCAAATACAGAAATGTCAGTTGTGTAAATAACATTATATGCGAATATAATCTGAATAGGGACAACTATACAACAAAAAAACCCTTGACTAATGAAAGCCAAGGGTCATATACAAACACAATGTTAGTTGTGCTAATTCAAATTACATTTTTGGCAACAATACGCCGTCAACTACGAAAGTTACACCATTACTGCTAACTACGTCAGCAATAGTAACACCTACAGTTTGACCGTTTTCATCGCTGATGCTGATTTTACCGTCTTTATTAGTTACTTTTAATTTACCTTTTTGTACGGTTATTAATTCTTTACCATCAGTTAGGTCAGCAGCCATCATTTTACCAGGTACAACGTGGTAAGTTAATACAGATGTAAGTTTTGCTTTATCAGCAGCTACACCTTCTAGTGTTTTTTTGTCAACTTTAGCGAAAGCATCATTAGTTGGAGCGAATACAGTAAATTCACCACCTTTTAAAGTTTCAACTAAGCCAGCTTTTTTAACTAGGTCAACTAGCATTGTGTGGTCTTTGCTTTCAGCAGCATTGTCAACGATGTCTTTGCTAGGCATCATCATAGAACCGCCTACCATTACGCCACCTGTAGCTTCCATTTTGGTAGTAGTATCAACTGGAGTAGTGGTTGCAGTTGTATCCGTTGCAGTACCATCAGTTTCAGTTTTTTTAGGCTCACAGCTGGTAGCTGTAAACATAATAGCAACAGCAGTTGCAAGAGTTAATGTTTTGAAAAGTTTCATTCTATCGATTATGAAATAAAGTTAAAAAGCTAAATTGTTATTGTCTTGACAAATGTATAACATTATCATAGAGTTATTTACTATTTTACAATATTTAGTAACAAATAATCTAACTAATGTATTTTGTGTCAATGTAAGTGTTTAGAATATTAATAACATTCCTGGAAAAATATCCCTCCAGGAATGTTGATTTTCCCTAAAGTCTGTACCATATACGCATAAGTTGAGTAAATGGTTTTACTATTAGTTATTTTTTACTTCTTCGTAATCCACATCAGTTACATCTTCCGCTGGATTTTCTGCGTTAGCTTCCGCTGGAGCCCCCTCTTCAGGGTTGCTATAAAGGTGGCTACTTGCAGCTGTCCAAGCCTCATTCAGTTCATTAGTAGCTGTTTCTAATCCTGCTAAGTCTTTGGTAACGTGCGCAGTTTTTAAAGCTGTAAGGGCTGATTCTATAGCTGCTTTATTTTCAGCAGGTAATTTTGCTTCGTTGTCTTTTAGCTGTTTTTCACTTTGGAATATTAAACCGTCAGCTACATTTAGTTTTTCTATTTCTTCTTTTAGTTTTTTATCAGCTTCAGAATTTTCAGCTGCTTCATTTCTCATACGGTCTATTTCTTCTTGGCTTAGACCACTACTAGCTTCAATTCTAATTTTTTGCTCTTTGCCAGTATTTTTATCTTTTGCCGATACGTTTAATATACCGTTAGCATCTATATCAAAAGTTACCTCAACCTGTGGTACCCCCCTTGGTGCAGGTGCTATGCCGTCTAATATAAATCTACCTAACTGCTTATTGTCTTTCGCCATACTTCGCTCACCTTGTAGTACATTTATTTCAACGCTAGGTTGGTTGTCACTGGCTGTGCTGTAGGTTTCGCTTTTACGGGTAGGTATGGTTGTGTTGCTAGATATCATCGTTGTCATTACACTGCCCATAGTTTCTATGCCTAGGGTTAATGGGGTAACATCTAATAGCAATACATCTTTTACCTCGCCTGTAAGTACACCACCTTGTATGGCTGCACCTATGGCAACTACCTCGTCTGGGTTTACCCCTTTATGTGGCTCTTTTTGGAAAAACTCCTTTACTTTTTCTTGTACTCTTGGTATTCTGGTAGATCCACCTACTAATATTACTTCGTCTATGTCAGTCACTTTATAACCAGCATCTTTCATTGCTTTGCGACAAGGTTCAATACTTCGCTCTACTAAAACATCTATTAATTGGTTAAATTTAGCCAAATTCAATTTCCTAACCATATGTTTTGGCATACCATCTACAGCTGTGATGTAGGGCAAGTTAATTTCAGTTTCTTGGCTGCTGCTCAACTCAATTTTAGCTTTCTCGGCTGCTTCTTTTAGTCTTTGCAGTGCCATTGGGTCTCTGCGTAGATCTATATTTTCTTGAGTTTTAAATTCATCAGCTAACCAATCTATAATTACTTGGTCAAAGTCATCACCACCTAAGTGCGTATCACCATTTGTTGCTTTTACTTCAAATACACCGTCACCTAGGTCTAGGATAGAGATATCGAACGTACCACCACCTAAATCGTAAACAGCAATTTTTTGATCTTTACCTTTTTTATCTAAACCGTAAGCTAATGCCGCCGCAGTAGGCTCGTTTATGATACGACGAACTTTTAAACCTGCTATTTCTCCAGCCTCTTTTGTAGCTTGTCTTTGCGCATCGTTAAAGTATGCAGGTACTGTTATAACAGCCTCTACTGGCTCTGTACCAAGATAATCCTTTGCAGTTTGCTTCATTTTTTGAAGTACCATTGCAGAAATTTCTTGTGGAGTATATTCTTTACCTCTTATATCAACACGTGCAGTATCATTAGAACCGTGCTTCACGTCAAAGCTGACGTATTTCATTTCGTTGCTTACCTCTGTGTATCTACGTCCCATAAATCTTTTTATAGATGCTATGGTGTATTTAGGATTTATAACAGCTTGTCTTTTAGCAGGGTCACCTACTTTTATCTCTCCATTTTCTAGAAATGCTACAACTGATGGTGTCGTGCGTTTCCCCTCGCTGTTAGCTATTACAATTGGTTGGTTACCCTCCATTACTGCAACACAGGAATTTGTGGTTCCTAGGTCGATCCCTATTATTTTACTCATTTTATATTTATTTTTATATTTTTAGCTTTTTTGTTTACCGACTTAACAGTAATTTTTTTCTAAGCTTGAAATAACAACGAAAGTGCCAAGTAAAATTAGTCAGTATATTAGTGACAAGCTATAAGCGTGGGTGACATAATGGCAAATAGAAAGGTTATATGGCGATAGTTTCAGGTTCTTTATTCTACTTAGTATACAAATACGTATAGGTATTAATTAGGTATTAATGCCAATGATCAAATGTTGTTTCCGAGTTATCTATTCGATTTATATTTTTGTTAACTATCACGTTAATATTTAATAAAATGAATATACAAAAATGGCTTAACTTACTTTTATTTTCGGTTTTTTTAAGCTTTTCTGTACAGGCACAATACCTTACAGATTTAGGGAATAATAACTATTCACTTGGCTTACCTTCAGATCAATTCAAAGACGTGTATGCAAATCAACGTAAGTCTAATTGGTGTTGGGCTGCCTGTGTACAAATGGTGATGAATTATCAAGGTATTAAGATAGAACAAGAGGAAATCGTGATGAAAACATTTGGTAGTTTGGTAGATCAGCCTGCCTATGTACCAGATATGATAAAGGCAATAACAGGCTGGGCACCATCTGTAGATGGGCATAAAAATTTTATATTTTGCGACAATCTAAATAGCCTTAGCTTTAAAGAACTCTATGAAAGTTTAAATAGAGGGAAACCTTTTATAGTCGGTCTAAGAAATTTATCTG
>JAWXCF010000061.1:0-7798 GCA_034440515.1 Bacteroidota bacterium | reverse complement strand
CTTTAATAATATTAGAAAATATGAGGTAAAACTAAATAATGATGAAATTAAACCGATTAAGATTTACTCCTTGAATGGAAATAGTAATTATTATTCACTTATTATCATTCAAGTGAAAGATACTGTTGAACTCCACTTTTGGGCAATTTGGTGTGGTAGCTGTAACGAAGAAATGAAATTAGCATCTAAGACAAAAAGTTAATTATCCGAATTAGCGCATACTTTTTTGTAAGCGTCGATGTCGTTTACGATAAATAAAACCCCTTTACAAAAAATAACAAATACCCTAATATTGAGATGGGTTATCTAGGCAATCAGGATTATTTTATGAAAAATTTCAACATCAGATCTCTTCCATTTTCCTTAATTGTCACTAATGAAAAGTAATAAAAGATAATATATTAATTACTAAGTAGATACTATTAATTGCGAATTCCATTCCTCTAAAAATACTTTTTAAATATACATTTTTTGTTAGTTCGCTAACAATTAATGCCAACATCTTCTAATTTCTCGCAACATCAAAAAAATCAAACTAAAATTAGTTAAATGTATTACCATTGAAATAGCATTAAAATTTATTTAATATGTAACAAGTAGATTCATAGCTATATAGCGATTTATTTTAATCAACATTAAAATAACTAATGAACATTTAATGAGCATTCAAGGTATGAGTATTCAGTAAATACTAAAATAATTATGAAGAAACTATTACTATTAAAATCTGTGGCCATTGCAGCCATCAGTATTTTCAGCAGCCTAAACACGTCAGCACAAACAGAGGGGAAACCTGAACGTGTGTTAGATAACGTTATCAAGTTCAACCCTATCAGTTTGGCTGTAGGTACGGCTAACGTTCAGTTTGAGCACGCCTTTAAGGACAGATATAGCTGGCAATTAGGTGTAGCCTATATGTTTGACTATAAAGATAAAGAAGATAGAATATACGACAACGGCTTACTAATTACGCCAGAGTTCAGAATACGTCTATTTGACAAAATGGGCGACGGAGACCGTCCAATTCAAGGTTTTTACGCAGCGCCATTTGCCAGATGGATAGGTGCTAAAACTAGAAAAGATGTTACTAGGTTTACATCTGACAACAAGCCATACATATTTACAGAGAAATACAATCTTACTCAGGTGCAAATAGGTTGTACTGGTGGGTATGAATTGCTATTCGGCAGATTTGTAGTAGATGGCTTCGTTGGTCCATACGTAAATGCGTACAGCCGTTACAAAAAACTAGAAGATAACTCTACTGGTCGTAAGTTAGATGGTAGCCCGTTTGCAAAAACCATAGGTCTACGTGCTGGTCTATCTTTAGGCTTTGCATTCTAAATGAAGCGTTTGATGAATACGATATTATAAGAAAAGTTTAATTTATTGCTGTTACCCTGTTGGTCTTGATTTACCAGCAGGGTTTTTTCATTTATGTTCAAGCCCACAAATAATTTGACCCATTGAATCTATAAAAATGATAACATTGTAACGGTGCAGGCAGTCGAAATACTATTAAATGAATACTTGACCAAGTACTATGTCCGTGATTTCATAGTTAACGACCCCATATCAATACCACATCAATTTAGCTATCAGGCTGACATTGAAATTTCAGCCTTTTTTTCAGCCATTTTCGCTTGGGGGAAACGCAGCATCATCTTGAATAAACTTGCAGATTTAATGACCAGAATGGATGGACAGCCTTACCAATTTATAGCTGGTGCCTCTCAGCTTGAGTTGAAGCAGTTAGATGGATTTGTACACCGCACTTTTCAGTCACAGGATCTCTATTATTTTGTAAAATTTCTAAGGAGTCACTATGCAGTTTCGTCTAGTCTAGAAACTGCCTTTACCCATTGGCGAAAAGACAATGGACTTCACCCTATGGACTCCATATTACGGGGCTTTCACAAATACTTCTTCAGCCTGATAGACGCCCCACAGCGTACGAGAAAACACATAGGCACGCCGGACAGAAACTCTGCGTGTAAGCGCATAAATCTGTTCTTAAGATGGATGGTGAGGCAGTGTCCAGCTGGAATAGACTTTGGATTGTGGCGAGAACTGAAAATGAGTGAATTGCTGATGCCTGTGGATGTCCACGTATTACGTCAAGCCATTAAATTAAACCTATTACCTGCTAACGCAAAGTCAAATTGGAAAACAACTTTAGAATTAACTGCACTATTACAGGTGCACAACCAAAATGACCCTGTCATTTATGATTTTGCACTATTTGGGGTAGGCGTAGATGTTTAAATTATACAGTTGATTTTTGGTATAAGTACATATTATTTGGGAGGTACATACAGATAGACTTCCCTTGTTAATCCCAAGCATTGACTGAAATCATACCAAAATAATATTAAAATATTTTTTATTTGACATTAAACAATTTGCTTTTGCTCTGCGTCTGAATTATATATTAACAATAACTTTAAGACAAAGATGGAAAGTAACAACGAAAAATTAGTCTCAAACATTGAGCATCTAATCAGCATAGCTGAAGATGGTAAAAAAGGGTATGAAAACGCAGCTGAAGATGCACAAGATGGAAGTCTAAAGGCAATGTTTCAGAAGTATGCTACACAAAGAGGTACTTACTCTACTGATTTGAAAAGATTGACCTCAGAATTAGGTGGTGACCCAGACAAAGAAGCCGGCGTAATGGGGTCTATGCACCGTGCGTGGATGGACATTCGCACTTGGTTGGGCAGCAACGAAAATGCTACTGTATTAAAAGAGTGCGTAACCGGTGAAAACGCTGCAATAAAATCGTACACAGAAGCGATAGAAGATGCAGACGCCAACAGTATGTATTCTAGCATTCTAAATGAACAATTAAATGGTGTGAGAGGCGCACTTTCAGAAATCAAAACTCAAATTACACATTATGACCCAGAATATAATGCTAATGAAGAGAATGATAACACACCTGAAAAAGGCGGCTTCTCAACTGGATCTCATAATGCCCCTTACGACTTAAACGATAAGGGTAGCACAACTGGCTCAGAGTATAAGTACTAAACTGTAATTAGTTAGGTCTTTACATCCCTACTTGAATGTACATTCGGGTAGGGTTTTTTGTGTTTGACAAACTTTGGTTTTAAGTACAATTATCTTAACATTATTGCCTATTATATGATGTAAGTTAACATATTTTTATGTTTTATCAATGAGTAAAAGTCGTTGACTTTAAAAACTCTCTTAACAATTTGGTAATGTAAAAATGGCATTTTTGCCCCCACACTTAACGTATAATAAATAAACTATTGATGAAACTTAAACAGTTCTTTATCAAGCTTATGCTTGTGTTTTTTGCTACAACAGCAATGAGCTATTCAGCTAATGCGCAAATCACATTAAAAAAAATCGGGGGTTTTGCTTCTGGTCAGTATAATGTGGGTGCAGCAGAAGTGACTGCCTATGACCCAGCTACAAAAAGATTTTTTGTATCAAATGGAGCTGACAATAAAATTTACATCTTAAATGCTACCAATCCTTATTTAAATCCTCTGCCATTAGTATCTACCATCAATTTAGGTGGTCAAAAGGGATTTGTTAACAGTATTACTTTTGGTAGTGGTGTGTTAGCGGTATGTTTAGAAGACAGTACTTTACGTACAAACGCTGGTAAGGTATCATTTTACGATGCTAGCGGTACATTCTTAAAATCAGTTACTGTAGGTGTGCAACCTGATATGATAACTTTTACCCCAGATGGTAAAAAGCTACTAACAGCAGATGAAGGTGAGCCAAATACAACCTACACAGTTGACCCAGAGGGCTCTGTAACTGTTATCGACTTTAGTAACGGTATTAGTGGTGTTAGCCAATCTAGTGTATCGGTTATCGACTTCAAAAAATATAACAGTTTAACTATTGATGCTAAAATTCGTGTATTCGGCCCTGGTAGTACTAAAAGCCAAGACTTTGAACCAGAGTATATAACAGTATCGGCTGATAGCAAAACAGCCTACATTACACTACAAGAAAATAACGCAATTGCGATATTAGATATTGACAACAAAAACTTTACAGCATTAAAAGCTTTAGGATATAAAGACCACAGCTTAACTGGCAATGGATTTGATGCAAGTGACAGAGCGAAAGGGACATATATTCAAACTTGGCCAGTATTTGGTATGTATTTACCTGATGCAATATCTAGCTATCAAGCAAACGGCAAAACATATTTAGTAACTGCTAATGAGGGTGATTCTCGCGAATACTCTGCATTTAACGAAGAGGGAAGAATTAACTCACTAAACTTAGATGCGACAGCGTTTCCTAATGCCGCTATACTAAAAAATGACACACTACTAGGTCGTTTAAAAGTAACTAAAACTTTAGGAGATACAGACGGAGACGGTGACTATGACAAGCTATATAGCTTTGGTTCTCGTAGTTTTACCATTTGGGATGACCAAGGAGTGCTAGTTTGGGACAGTGGCGACCAGTTTGAAAAACAAGTCTTAAAAGACTATCCACTTTACTTTAATACTAGCCATAGTAATAATACTAGAAAAGATAGAAGTGACGATAAAGGTCCTGAACCAGAAGGCGTAGATGTAGGTAAAATTGGCGACAGCACTTATGCATTTGTATGCCTAGAGCGTGCGTGCGGTGTAATGGTATATAATATAACCAACCCAACTGCACCTAAATTTGTACAATATATAAACACAAGAGACTTTACTAAAACCCCTGCCCTAAATTCTGGTGGTGACCTAGGTCCAGAAGTTGTTAAATTCATTGATAAATCTGTTTCTCCTACTGGAAGACATATGTTATCTCTGTCTAATGAAGTGAGTGGAACATTTGCTTTGTTTGAAATACAAATCAATCGTACAACTGGTGTATCTACTAAAAAATATGCATTAAAAACAACGCCTTTAATTGGCACTTACGATAATAAAAAAATATTTGAAGGTGGTCTATCAGGTTTAGACTTCGTAAACGGAAGCAACTTGGAGTTTTACACTGTTGGTGACCGTGGTCCAAACGTTGTGGCAACAAATAGTTTGAAAGCAGCCGGTAAAGACGTCAAATTCTTCCCATTCCCGGCCTACGCACCTAAATTATGGAGAGTAAGAGCAGAAGGTGATAGCATTCGCATACTTAATATTAGCCCTATAAAAAGACCTTCAGGTACAAATATTTCAGGTTTGCCTAACCCATTAAATTCAGGTGGTACAGGTGAAACAGCTTGGAGCGACACAAGTGCAACAGTAGTTGCACCAGACGCGTGGGGTATAGATAACGAAGGTGTAGTTGAAGGATATTCTAATGATCTATGGATGGTAGATGAATATGGTCCAAGCGTGATACGCGTAGACAGAAAAACGACGAGAATAATGAGGAGATATAACCCATTTGGTAATGATGCTTCTTTAAATCAAGTAGGTTTAGATACTATACTGAAAAGACGTACCCCAAATAGAGGTTTTGAGGGCGTAGCAATCACACCAAATGGTAAAGTATATGCAATCGTTCAAAGTGCTATGCGTAACCCTAGTACTGCTGTAGGTAATGCAAGTACAGTACAAAGACTGGTAGAGATTGACCCAATAACAGGTACCTCTAAAATGTACGCCTATATTAACCCAGGTACAGTTGGTCAGCTTAGACCAAGTGACTGGAAAATTGGTGATATGACAGCCATTAATGACTCTACCCTATTGGTGTTAGAACACGCTGAGCGTAACGGTTGGAACGTTAAAAACATTTATAAAATTAATTTACTAGGTGCTACTCCTATCACAGCTTACACTTATGGTGGCAAAACCCCTGAGGAGTTGACAGAAGCTGGTCTAATAGCAGCAGGAATTACCCCAGTTAAAAAGACTTTCTTCTTTGACTTATTAGAGAACGGTTGGGACCTAACCCACGACAAACCAGAGGGTTTAACAATCGTAAATAAAAACACAATTGCAGTAATTAATGACAATGACTTTGGTGTAGATGCACCAGCTGGTGACGGTAAGTTGGTTTTAACTGGTAAAACCACTAGCCTTTATGTGTTTACATTGCCAGTTGCAATGGAATTGAAAAACTTCAGAGCTACTGCTGCACAAATGGCGATAACACCAATTGGTGATATTAATAAAGTGAATGCAACTACAGGTGTTGCCGATTCAGTAAACAAAAGATTTACAGTACAAGGTATAGTTTACGGTGTTAACCTAAGAACTACTGGTGTACAATTCACGCTACGTGACCAAACTGGTGGTATAGGTGTATTTAGTTCTGGTAAAAACTTTGGCTACACAGTAAATGAGGGTGATAGCATTCAAGTAATTGGTGGTGTTGCTCAATTTAATGGCTTAACGCAATTAACTCTATCTACTGCAGATACTATCATACTATTAGGTTCAGGTTTTAAAGTTAAAAACCCCGTTTCTGTAAGTAAAATAAGTGAAGCAGCTGAAAGTGACTTAGTTATACTAAATGAGCCTTACAGATTGGTATTAGCTTCTGAGTGGCCAACTTCAGCATCTGCTAATGTGAGAATTACTAATTTTAGCGGAATGGATACTGTTCTATTAAGAGTAGTTAACACTACAGATTTAAAAGCTAACCCAGCCCCAACGGGTTACTTTAGAGTAACTGGTTTAGGTGGTCAGTTCGATAACAGTAATCCGTTTACATCTGGTTACCAATTATTCCCTCGTAGTATGAAAGACGTTGTATTGGTTAGCCCTGAGGTTACAATTATAAAAGATACTACTAGCGTTAGCGAAGGCGGCGGAAGCATTAACCTAGGTTATTCAGTGAAGTATGTAGATGCAGTAAAAGAGATTGCAATTAGATTCACACTATCTGGAACTGCAACAAGAGGTACAGATTACACAGCAAGCGATAGTTTGGTAATTGCTCCAAATACTGGTACAGGTAATTATAATGTTGCAATAGTCGACGACAAAACATTAGAAAGTGATGAAATTGTTACAGTAACCATTGCCAGCATTAGAAACGGTGTAAGAGTAGGACCAAATACTAAAACAGATTTACGTATTCGTGAGAATGATGTAACTGGTATTAAAAATGCAAATAGTAATAAAAATGGTCTAAAACTATACCCTAACCCAACTAATAGATTGGTAAACATTGATCTACCTAAGGCTGCTAGCAGCATTCAAGTGGTTGATATGGAGGGTAAAGTAGTTTACAGCAACAACAGCCAAAGACTAAGTGGAACTACAACACTAGACTTAGACGGTTTGGGTAGTGGTACTTACATTGTAAACATTATATATGTTGACAATACAGTTCAAACTACATCATTCACTAAACAAGATTAATAAAACAAAAAATACGGGCTTTGCGGTATTAGTATTTTAGCTATGCAACCAATTAGCCAGTTTTTACAATCAATAGAGTACACAATATTCATATAAACGGGTTTTAGGGTTAGCTTAAATAAAAGAAATTGATATTACAGAAAGTTGTGTTTCTGTATTCATAGTAAAGTAGTTGTGTAATTCATCAGCCCCTGTCGCGCATCCGACGGGGGTTTTTTGTTTGTAGCATAAAAAAATTATATATTAAATTACGTATTCTAAGGTAAAATAGATTCTCATTGAAGTCTGTATCTAATCTCAAATGCATAATAATAATAACAAATTTTATAACTTATTAAATGAAGGTAATTATTGATACCAGTTCACTTCTAGGTTTAATTAGATATTATATTCCCTTTGATAAAGATAAAAGCTTATTATTATTAATTAAAGTAAAATAGAAAAGGAGATATAATTATTATTGATAAAGTATTTGAAGAATGTAATAG
>JAWXCF010000060.1:0-9281 GCA_034440515.1 Bacteroidota bacterium | reverse complement strand
TACGAAATTATATGAATATTTTAAACCAAATTAGTACAACGACCATTGTACGAAATTATATGAATATTTTAAACCAAATTAGTACAACGACCATTGTACTGAGTAGCCAATAAAAACTTCGATTATATTATGTTGAGTTCAGCAATAAGAGCAGTGAAGACTGACTTGTATTGGTTTTTTTGTAAAATTTACACGATTATTTAACTTCACATTTATATCAAAACAATCTTAGCTAGTTAGCTTTGTCCCATAATAATAATTATTGTGCTGCATACTACTAGGTACAAATATTATATTGTAATATACTACTGAAAATGAACAACTTGCCATTGTTATTGCTGCACGGTGCACTAGGTGACAAATCCGACTTTAACTCCATTACAACTACACTTCACGCCCCTACTATACATACCCTAGACTTTAATAGTCACGGAAATAGTGAAGTAAAAGAGAATTTCGGGATAGATGCTTTTGCAGAAGAAGTCGTAGATTATTTAGATCAACACGAGATAGAGGCTGTAAATATATTTGGTTACAGTATGGGCGGATACGTAGCATTGTATTTGGCTAGATATAATCCTGAGAGGATTGGTAAAATAATGACACTAGGTACCAAGTGGGACTGGACAGAAGAATATGCAGAGCAACAAACTGCTAAAATGGATTTAGAGTTGATGCAAAAGAAAGTGCCTGCTTATTTGGTAGAATTAACCAATAGACACAAAGCGACCAATATAGAGGAACTGATGGAGAGAACCGTAGGAATGATGAACGACTTAGGTGAAGATAATCTGTTATTTGACGAAGTAATTAGAACCATCGAGGCCCCAATTTTAATAACAGCTGGCGATAAAGACAATACCCTAACTGTAAAAGAAACCATCTTAACCAGTAAGACATTACCCAATGGTGAATATCACATTTGGGAGAATGTTAAGCACCCATTTAACCAGGCACCTATACAAGACCTTGGCCTTAAGATGAATGAATGGTTCGGCTACTCACCTAATTAAAATTTATAATGGCTTAAACTGCTCAAACGACTGCAAGCAATTAAAGCAATAGTGGACTGCTCTACATAGTGTAGGGCCAAAACTGCTGTGCATCGTTGTATTCTCGCTGTTGCAATATGGGCAGTTTACTTCCGACAATTCATTTAAATCAAAGCTGCCTTCGTATTTACGGGGAGGCGCCAATCCAAATGCTAATAGTTTCTCTCTACCTACATCTGTAATTAAGTTACTGCTCCATTGGTGTGTAAAGTCAGAAGCTACATCGATGATGTAGTCGGGAAAATTTAAGTGTAAACCATCTACTATCTGTTGACGTATATGTTGTATAGCTGGGCAACCAGAAAATGTCGGTGTAAACCGCACCTTAACATTGGCATCATCTACAGCTACCTCACTTATCATTCCCAACTCAACAATGCTAACCGTCGGTATTTCAGGGTCTGGTATGGTATTCAGAACATCCCATACTTGTTTTAGGTCTATATCTATTAACTTGTCCACAATTAACTGCTATTATTAATATTGTAAGTTTGTTTACCATACTCATTCAATTAATACAAAACTAAATTTGCAGGATAAGAGTGCGATAAACGCTTAAAAAACATAAAGATAATAAAATTTGACAGCATTTTATAGTCTATGGGTATGAGTGAAGGGAGAGAATCAAATGCAGTAGCTATAGACTTGGTTTATACTATTCCTAATAATATTAAGGATTATGACATTATTATCCTTGATATTCAACACTTTGTTTCGCAGTTTAATTTAAACGCAGAAGCATTACGCCCCGCAATAGCAGAACGTTGGTCATCTTTGACAAGCTTATTTGCACAATTTCTAAATATTGAACTTCCAGAAGAATTATTGTCTGCAGCAGCTGCCCCACTTAACGATGAGGAGCAACGATACGTAAACCTGATAAATATATTTAGAAAAATGGAACTGAATTGGTCTGACAAGGTTGACATTGCCTGGCTAGAATCCATTCACCTGCAACTATGCTATAGATTAAGCAATCCTACTACACCCGGCAGGGTACGTACAGCTGATAACAGCCTATTTGGCAACATAGTTTTAGACGACACTTTGCCCCACGGTCAACTGATGATTAAGGCATTAAGTATTATCATTAGTGAGTGTAATAAAGTGAAAATTCACCCTATTATTCGCTCACTCTTTATGTACTATGCCATTAGACTTATTCACCCATTTAGTGAAGAGAACGAGTTGATTGCGATGTTAGCAGGTAAGCAAATACTCGCTAATACTGGACAAGATTTCTCTGGATTACTTCCCATTGAGCATCACGTTTACTTTAATGCCGAGCTAGAAGAGTGGCTAATTCAGCTATCTGCCTTGCCCTATGCCAATAAGAATGCTATTGACCTTTCTATCTATTTAGAAATGGGCATCCGCTTAATGACACCCGCACTTCATCAAGTATCTAACTTATATAGAAATACAGTAGCCAAACAACTTACCGTTGATGCAGACCTTAACCCTCGTGAGAAAAACGCCATTAACTTTTGGCTACAAGAGGGGTATAAAATTCACAGTGAACACGTAAGTTTCTTAACTGATAGACAACGTGAAATCATAAACTCACTTGTGCGATATGGAAGCCTCAGCATTGCTGAACTAGTGCCAATAATGAACTCAGACCGAAACAGCCTACAGCGAGATATGGACGCACTAGTTGACAATCGCATAGCACGACCACGTGGCCACGGCAGAGAATTAATCTATATGCTTGATATGAAAATCAGCTTAGGTTAGTAGATTAGAGGGTGAAATAATAAATTTCCAACATATTTGCCATCTAAATTAAAAAGTCGTTCGTGATAATTTACTTACTATTCATAAAATATATTAGCTAAAAATATTTCTAAAAAAAATTCACAATACATTGTAAGACAAACGCTGATATAGCCCACAAAACATTACCAAACTAAAAAATGTGGGTACCTTTAAATGAAAAAACAGGCAACATCCTGCCGAATGACCCGGTAAGCGTACAACCCTTCCCACTTACCATAACTGATGGCTACCCGCAGACACCGCAGTGGGTACATTATCGTGTAGATACCCTACAACCCTGCTACTTGCCCAACAGAGATGTAAACTGTTACGTCCCCACCAAGCCAATGCTAAGCTATAAGTATACGAAATTTAACGGGAAAGAGCGTGACGATGAGGTGTATGGGCAGGGGAATCTGAACACAGCAGAATTCTGGTAGTATGACACAAGGTTAGGGAGAAGTTGGAATGCGGATCCGGTAGCAGATCCAAGTGTTAGTCCTTATGCCTGCTTTAATAATAGTCCAATGTGGTTTTCTGATTACTTAGGTAATAAAACCGATGATTATACTGCTAAAATAGATGGTACAATCAAAAGAAAAAGAACTAATGATAAATTTGATCAATATTATATTGAAAACAAAAAAGGTTCAATCGAATTCGTCGACACATTTAATCATAAAAAAAGAAGGGGGCTTCGCAATATGCGGGACCCCTTACACTGTCTTAACAATAGGTAAAGTTTAGCTGTTTAGTTATTATCCAGGTGAGACTTTAGACCCACTATATTTTCTATTTTACTGCTGTTCACGCCTTTTGCATCAGCATATATTAGGCTCAACCAGTCCTGTGTATATATCATATGTACCAGGCTATTTAAGTCGTTAGGTATCAAATTCATTTCCGTAACGTGGTTGTCATTGCGCTCTAACAATTCCTTTAGAAATGCAAATCTTAGCGTAGTACGTGGTTGACTGTTGCTACTTAAAAATAAGAAATGGCTCTTAATTTCACCATAATAGGTTTCTATTACGTTGTGATTACTCTCTGGCAATTCGTGTACAAATGCCTCTGCCTTTGCGTTTTCTTGCAACTGTTGTGCAAACCTTACCCCGATTGGGTTGGTCAAATAATCCGTAACTATTACAGTCTTATGGTCAAGATTAGCCTTCCAATTTTCAAATATGACTTGCGCATCAGTTATATAGACTTCATAGTCTTGCACGTGGTTTGATGCAGCCTCTAGTTCGGCATTTATGTTTTGACCAGTCAACTCAGACAATATTAGCAATAGGTAGGTAAGACCATAACCCAATGCCATACGTGGTTGAAAGCCTGTCTCTGCTCTATAAAATATATTGCCATCAGCTACAGTTTGCTCTTCAAGTTTGCCACCAGTACTTAGGCTAATTATTTTGCACCCTTTTGCTTTAGCCTCAGCATACATAGCCAAGGTTTCTTCTGTATTACCACTATAACTGCACTGTAGGGTTAGTGTACGTTCACCTGCATACGCTGGTAAGAAATAGTCACTTATAACCTCTATCGGCACGCTACTTTTATTTAAATACATACTTTTAACTATTCGACCAGCTATGCCACTACCGCCTAAACCACATATTACTATGTTGTCTATATCGTTGATATTAATGTTGTGGGGTGTATAGGCCTGTAATGCGTGCTTTATTTGTTGACTAAACTTAGTCAGTGCGTCCTTCTGATATTGCATTAAATCTGTATTCTAATTAATTAATAAATAATGGTGTAGAGTAGTACTATATCAGTCAAAATTAATAAGTTAAACGCATATAATGTGTTATATAAATGTTACTATGCACATTAGTTTTTGCTTAAGTGCTTTAGTACCTTGGCCTCTAGGAAAAATATAATCTCTTCTGATATATTCTTCATTAAGTCGCCAATTCGTTCTAACTTTCTGTGGATCAATAGCAATAGTAAGTTTTTCTCCACATTATCTTGATCCTTTCTTATGTATTCTGCTATTATTTTTAGTGCATTATCTGTGATTAGGTCTATTTGTTTATCCTTTTCAAATACTGACCTAGCTTGACTGCTGTCTTCATTCTCAAAGCTGGTAATGACGTCATTCATCATTTCATCTACCATATCAAATACTTCAACTAATTGTAATTGCATCAGCAATTCCTCACTCCAGGCGTCTTCCAGATCCAGTACATTTCTCGCCATACCGTCTGCATTGTCACCTATTCGCTCCAAGTGGTAATTAATTTTAAGAGTAGCCAGTACAAATCTTAAATCTATGGCAACTGGGCTAAAGCAAGCGATTAGGTTTTCGCAGTCATTATCTATCATTAACTCATAGCCATTTACCCGCTTTTCTTGGTGCATTACATCTAGGGCCAACTCCTTGTTGCCAGTCATTAAGGCTTCCTTACACTTCCTCATCTGATTGCGAACCATATTCATCATCTCCAGTGCAGCTTGGCGAATTTTATTGATTTCAGATTCCAGATGTGTCATTTATTGTCTAAAGAGTTAGCGTTATAAAAGAGCGAATTTAGTAAATATGCTTACAATATTTTTTATTAAATATCAACCAAATCTACCTGTTATATAGTTCTGGGTTCTAATTTCCTTAGGCTTGGTAAATATGTTTTGTGTATCGTCATACTCCACCAACTCCCCCAAATAGAAAAATGCGGTTTTATCGCTTACACGACTGGCCTGCTGCATATTGTGCGTAACAATTACAATCGTAAATTCCTTCTTTAATTGAAATATTAGTTCTTCTATCTTGGAGTTACTTATTGGGTCTAGGGCACTTGTAGGTTCGTCCATCAACAGTACGCTTGGCTCTACAGCTATAGCTCTGGCTATGCACAGTCTTTGTTGTTGTCCACCACTTAGCTCTAGGGCGCTTTTCTTTAGTTTATCCTTTACCTCTTCCCACAGGGTAGCTTGCTTTAGGCTGGTTACCACACGTTCCTCTATATATGTTTTATCTTTTACTCCATTTACACGCATACCATAGGCTACGTTTTCATATATACTTTTTGGGAATGGGTTGGGCTTTTGAAACACCATACCTACGTTTTTCCGCAGTTCCTCAACGGGTATTTGCTTGCTATATATATCCACATTGTCTAAAAGTATTTCACCCTCTATACGCACATTTGGTATTAGGTCGTTCATTCTGTTAAACAGTCGTAGATAGGTGCTTTTACCACAACCGCTTGGCCCTATTAGTGCCGTCACCGTGTTGGTGTTAATGCTCATATCTATCCCTTTTAGTGCGTGCACATCACCATAATACAAGTGGGTACCTACACTTTTCAGCAACACATCGCTGTGACTGTTACCTATTATGCTATGTGGAGAATCGTACGTCATTTACTATTAGTTGCAGTAATAATTTCTTAATTTGAGTTAGTATTTTAGGTTTTGGCTTAACTATTTGGATCTATTTTTTCTGGTGTATTGCTTTCTTATAAATCCTGCTAACAAATTGCTAAATAGTACAATTAGTATCAATACCAATGCCGTACCATTAGCCACTGCCCTGCCCCCCTCTATGTCTGTGCCACTGGTACTTACCACGTAAAGGTGATATGGTAGTGCCATCACTTGGTCGTACATACTATTTGGTAGCTTAGGTAGAAAATAGGCCGCAACTGTAAATAATATCGCTGCCGTCTCTCCACTTACCCGCCCAATAGACAATATTAAGCCTGTAATTATATTCGGGAATGCGATAGGTAAAGTTACTTTCCTAATGGTTTGTAGCTTACTAGCGCCAAGTGCAAGGCTAGCTATGCGATAAGTATCGTCAACGGCTTTGAGTGACTCCTCTGTTGTTCTTATTATAACTGGCAACACCAATAGACCTAATGTAAATGAACCCGCGATGATGCTATCGCCAAAACCCAATTGATTTACAAAAAGAGCCATACCAAATAGTCCAAATACAATGCTGGGTACGCCTGCCAAGTTATCTGTCATCAATCGCAAAAAGCGTTTAAAGAAATTCTCTTGCAGATATTCGTTTAGAAATATGGCAGATGCCACCCCGATTGGGAATGCGAATATCATACTACCCAATACCAGACATAGGGTACCAACTATAGCTGGATATATACCCCCTTTCGTCATATTGTCCCTAGGTATGTCCGTTAGAAATGTCCAACTAAGTGCTGGAATACCATTATAAAATATATAACTTAATATGCTTAACAATATACCAACTACTAATATAGAAGTAGCTGTAAACAAGCCAAATACTGTAGATTGACTTAGCTTTTTCCTACGTTCAGATTTAGGATTTGCCTTCATTAGTTTACTTTACGTTTGCGTGCTATAAATTGAAAGCCCAGATTAATAGAAAAAGTAATAATAAACAATATACATCCCAATGCAAATAATGCTCTAAAATGCAGACCTCCATACGATGATTCACCCAACTCTGCTGCTATAGTGGCTGGTATGGTACGTAGCGGTTTTAGGAATGTATAAGGGATAACGGCACTGTTACCCGTTACCATTAGTACTGCCATAGTTTCACCAATTGCCCTGCCTACGCCAAGTACTATACCTGCTGTAATGCCTGATGAACTGTAAGGCAAAATCACCTTTCTAATCGTTTGCCAGTGGGTAGCTCCTAATGCTAAGCTTGCCTCCTTTAAACTTCTCGGCACAGTGCGTAATGCATCTTCTGATATGGTAATTATGGTTGGGAGGGCCATAATGCCCAAAATGATACTACCAGCCAGACCTGTTAGGCCTTCATTTAAATTAAATACTGCCTGAATGCCAGGTACAATTACCGTTAATCCATAGAAACCATATACTACTGATGGAATTCCAGCTAATAACTCGATAACAGGTTTCATTAGGTTCCTCACTCTAGGTGATGCAATCTCACTCATAAATAGCGATGTAGCCAATGCCAATGGAATAGCTATCAATATGGCTCCAAAACTAACCCACAGCGTACCTAATATTAATGGCAGTATTCCCATTTGGGCAACTGGTGTTGCTGTAGGTAACCACTCCTTACCACCTAAAAATGTCCGAATATTAAGATTAGGAACCTTCACTAAATTACCATTCAACTGGGGTGGACTTAGCACTGCTGGGAATGCTGAAAAGCCCCCCGGATTGTCAGCCAACCACTTGTTTATCTTATTGCCAAACAGGATGTAGTCTTTACCCAGTTCAGCTTCGTCATAGTCATTTAGTCGCTTGGTCTTAATGCTGTCGCTACTCACTTTTATGCCTAGCTCAGACCATAATTTTATCTTTTTGTCAAATATGTTTTTTACCTGTTCAGCTGTTAATTTTCTAACGGGATTGTTGGTACTAGCTACCAATATATAACCATCTTCTACGGGCGAGGCGTCGAATATCCGCCCACCTTCTCTAAATAGAAATATGACAATAAGAAGTACCGTAATAGTAGTTATGGCACCACTTAGTCCCAATAGACCCTCTACGATCTTCTCTATAAATTTATTTAATTTTCTTTTCTTTACTGCCATCTAGGGTAAAGTCGTTAGGGTTACTGCTTATAAATATTTAACTAATGTACCAAAAACACATAAATACTATGGTAATTGTATCTTTTGTTTATTAGCCGATAAGTTACAAATCTATATTAGACAAAATAAGATGATGTTAACAAAAGGTTAAGGGAAGAAAAATCTTCAACTTATTTTCATAGAGTTATTAACTGTCAACATCTTATATTATGATAAATATATTTACTATAAGTATCTATTCTTAGTTTACTATTCTAAGTGGTACGTATCCCACTCTGCCTACTACTTTCTGCCCTTGATCACTTAGTATATAGTCAATAAATGGCTTTACCTTAGTTTGCTTAGACTTATCGTAGTAGTAATACAGTGGTCTGGCTATAGGGTAGGTTTTATTTAGGGCGTTCTCTATAGTAGCATCTACATAGTTTACATTGTCATAGCTTACTTTCAGTGTTTTTAGCTTAGCGCCCCCTTTTATATATGCTATACCTATATAGGCAATACTGGCCTTATTGCTTTCAACACTTTGTACTATAGCACCAGTGCTGGTTAGGGCTAGTACATCATTTGCAAAGTTTTTCTTCTTCATAACGTGGTCCTTAAAGAATTCATAAGTACCGCTGCTACTTTCTCTACTTATTACACTTATTTCCATATCCTCACCACCCAGCTCTTTCCAATTTTTCACCTTACCAGTAAATATGTCCTCTAACTGTTGGCGGGTTAGTTTATCTATCTTATTGTTGTTATTCACTACAATGGCTAGGGCATCTAGTGCGCTAATTACCTCTATTGGTTCACGCTTATGCTCTTTAAACTTAATCTTTTCGTCTAGTTTCAATTCTCTACTACTCATTGCAATGTCTGTAGTACCGTCTAGCAGGGCAGCTATGCCGACACCACTGCCGCCACCTACTACACTCACGCTCATATCTTTATTTATAAGCATAAAGTC
>JAWXCF010000059.1:0-6038 GCA_034440515.1 Bacteroidota bacterium | reverse complement strand
TCTAACGGGTATAAACCTAGAGAATAGGTATAATCAACTAAACTGGAGCCAATATAAACTAAATGGCAATATCATAACCCCCTATACTCCTAGTCTGATTATAAATAATGAGAAGTTGGGTATCTTAACCCTAAGTGCTACAAAATATAACGATGCAGATCACTATGACGAGTCTAGGTTACAGAACTGCTACCGAGCAGTGGGAACTGATAGTACAATGAGTAATCTAGTTTGCATTAAGTACATTCCCGTATTATTTATACCCAATAGTTATACTCCTGATGATAACAAACTAAACGATAGTTGGATGGTGCGGGGCATAGGTCTAGTTAATGCAACTGTCAACATATATAATAGATGGGGGCAACAGGTATTCAGTTCAAATGATGCTCTGCACGAAGCTTGGCACCCCAACGCACTACCAATGGGACAATACATATATCAATTAACTGTTCGCACCAACCAAGGTGACAACATATATAAAAGTGGCATTATCCACTTAATTAAATAGATGAGAGAATTAATATTAATTAAAAGCAATACATATGGCAACAATTAGCAAAATGGTATTCTAATAAATGGAAAAGATTCTTAAGATACTATCAGTTACAATTTTTTGAATATAAAGAAGTTTCCATATCAATCTGTAATGATGTCTGTGCCCTCTAGATTATCTTGTTGAATTCTCGGCAATCTTTTGGTGCCACTATACATATCATATATCATCCACCTACACTCTATGTCAGCATTCATAACTGGTATTTTCAATGTGGACTTTAATCCAATTTGCTTAACTGCCTCAGGATTAGCAGATAAAACCCCTGCTCGTTTGCCAGTTCCTTTTTGTTTTAGCCAATCGCCTATTCCCTTATATAACAAATTCAACTCATCTGTGTCTTCGCCCAGCCTAATACCATATGGTGGGTTTATTACTATTAGACCTTCACCATCCATCATAGGTGTTTCAGTAAAATCTGATTCGATGAATTTTATACTCCTATTTGTTTTTGCTTCTCTTGCATTGTCAGATGCAGCTTTTAGCGCCCCCCTGTGATTATCGGTAGCTATTATTTCAAATAGAGAATTTCTTAGAGTTCTGCTTTCTGCCTCTTGCCTTATTTTGACATATACTTTTTGATCAAAGTCTACTAAATGCATAAAGCAATAGTTAAATCTCATTAGACCAGGGGCAATGTTTCTGGCTATTAAAGCACCCTCTATGGCTAAAGTACCACTACCACACATTGGATTAATTAAAGGAACTGAACCGTCATAGCCAATCATTAGAAGCAATGCAGCAGCTAAACTTTCCTGCAGTGGCGCAAACATTGGTTGATCTCTATATCCGTGTTTAGCTATGGTTTGACCAGATGTATCTATAAATATGGCAGCATCTGAATCACGCCAAAACAAGAATAAAACTACCTCATCGTTTTGAGAACCGCTATCTGGGCGTTCGTTATATTTGCTCATAAATCGATCAACTATAGCATCTTTCACTATCAGATTGCCGAATCGTGTATCTCTTATATGGGTATTCTGCACATAGCTAGTTACACTAAAGTAACCGGTTCTCGGTATATAATCCTCCCAAGGTAAGGTCTGTATATGTGCCTTTAGGTCATCAGGTTTTTCAGCCTCAAACTCATCAATTAGAAATAATATCCTAAATGCTGACCTTAGATAAATATTTAATCTAATACAGTCTTCTATGGTTCCCATTAATTCAACAGCGGCAGTTTCTGTTTTAATTATATCGTAACCTAATTTAATAATCTCATCAGCAGTAGTTGGGCCTAAATATTTAGCTGTGATTACCCTTATGGTGTTCTTTACTTGAAATACGCTCATTCTCTTAAATCTATTTCTGCTCTTTCAAGCTTTGTCAATTTATTATAAACCAGATTATAACTTTCATCTATTATTCCATTTATAAAATTTATAGAAAAACTAGAATCTATTACAATATTAAACCAATGTACTTTACTGAAATAGGGTGCGTGTCCTATTTGCTCATAATTTTCCAAATACATTGCAACATTATCAGGTGTAGCCTTTAAAATTATCTCGCAAACGCCTGTATCTATGGGTAATAGAGCAAACATTTTCTTGCTTACTTTAAATACAATGTTATTTGGACCAAATGGTGTGTCCTCCCAAACTCCAGGCTTCATTAGGGCATATTCACGTAGGTGTACCTGATCTATCATTTATGTAAAACTTTTATAGTATTTCCACTTAGTTTCTACTTTGTACCTTTGCATAAATTATGAGTTATAGCCTCCATCAGGCATCGCCATTTATCAAGGCTTGCGAAAGTAATAACGATTCACACATTCCTGTTTGGTTTATGCGTCAGGCAGGTCGTTATCAACCTGAATACAAAGTTATCAGACAAAAATACAGTTTGATAGAGATATGTAAACACCCTGAAATATGTGCTCAGGTTACCACATTGCCCATTACACAATTAGGTGTTGATGCAGCTATCTTGTTTAGCGATATTACCCTGCCACTTGAGCCAATGGGTATCGACTTCGAAATAAAAGAGGGCATAGGGCCAGTTATATATACCCCCATATTAGGTAAAGCAGAGGTCGATAAATTGAAACCTGTAAATGCACCTGAGGGCTTACCATATGTAGGTGAGACTATTAGAATGTTGAGTGAAAGCCTATCGGTACCTTTAATTGGGTTTGTGGGCGCACCCTTCACCCTAGCCAGTTATATGATAGAGGGTGGACCTAGCAAGAATTACTACAAGACTAAGGCAATGATGTACAATGATCCAGAAACTTGGCATCAATTAATGCGATATTTAGCAGTAGAAATGGGTCAATACTTGTCTTTTCAAATTCAAAATGGTTGTGCTGCTGTCCAAGTTTTTGATAGTTGGGTAGGCAGTTTATCACTTAGTGATTATAGAGAATTTATTTACCCACATATGGCTACTCTATTTATGCAACTGTCAGAACACGATGTTCCTAAAATACACTTTGGGGTAAATACTAATCACCTATTGGCAGAAATGTACACTTGTGGTGCCACTGTAGTTGGACTGGATTGGAAAACAGAGATAAATAGAGCCAAAGCTGTAATACCAAATGTAGCAACCCAAGGCAATATAGACCCTGCATTACTACTAGCGCCTTGGACTATTATAAAACAAAACATTGATAAATTGGTTACTGAGGTGGACAGAACTAGATTTATATTTAATCTAGGTCACGGCGTTATGCCACAAGCTAGTATAGAAACTTTAAGAAAAATAACGGACTATGTCCATTCTTTGTAAAAACTAAATAAATGAAAAAAGCAGCCCTAATAATGGCCTATGGTAGTCCAAATAAATTAGAAGATATTTTACCATTTTACACTGATATAAGAAGAGGAAATGCTCCTACAGAAGAGCTACTAGAAGAACTAACTGAAAGATATATTTCTATAGGTGGGTCTTCTCCATTGCTTAAAGTTACTAACGCACAAGCTGAATTGGCTGCAGAGGCATTAGAAATGCCAGCCTACGTAGGAATGAGGCATTGGGAGCCGTGGGTACACGAAGCAGTAGAGCAAATGCAGAAAGACGGCGTAACTCACTCTGTTGGTATGGTAATGGCGCCACACTTTAGTACTATGTCTATAGCAAAATACATAGGCAAAGTAGAGACTGCTATGAAAGACTTGAACTATGATTTAAAAATCAACTTTATAGAAAGCTGGAATGTTGAGCCAGAATACATTCAAGCCTTGATGCAAAAAATAGAAACAGCTTTAGGTGACTGGGATAGGGCAGACGCTCACTATATATTTACTGCACATTCACTTCCGGCACGTATACTTGATGAAGGCGACCCATATCCAAATCAATTAATGGAAACCGCCAAGAAATTGGCTTACGAATTGGGAATAGATGAATCAAGCTGGTCATTTGCGTTTCAAAGTGCAGGCAGAACAACGGAAAAATGGTTAGGACCAGATTTGCTTGAGAAAATAGATGAGCTAGAACTAGCTGGTAAAACCAAATTATTAATATGCTCTATTGGCTTCATAACTGACCACCTTGAGGTTATGTATGACATTGATATTGAGGCGCAAGATCATATTAAAAATAAAGATATGGCAATACGTAGAGCTGATTCCTTAAATGCAGATCCGCTATTAGGTAAACTATTTGGAAGGCTAATATCTGAGAAAATGAAGGAGCTTGAGCAGGCATAAATACATAATAGTTGGCGCAGGCATTACAGGCTTATGCATTGCTTACTACCTGCAACAAAGTGGTATTAGCGATTTCATAGTTTTAGAATCTGCTGACAAAATAGGAGGTAAAATCGGCACTTATACTACGCCTAATGGAGATGTAATAGAAGCTGGTGCTGACTCATTTGTAGCTAATAAACCTGAAATATGGGATTTAATTGATGAACTTCAAATAAAGGATCAAGTAGTTAGCCCACTTCGCACTAGTTTTCAAATACGAATGGGCAATCAATTCTATGATTCACCAAAAGGGATGAGCGGATTGTCTGTGAGCAATGAAACTGACTTTATGAATTCGGAAATTTTTAGTCAACCAGGGAAACTAGCCATTCTTAATGAAGGTAATGTGCCACCAAAACTAAATGATAATGATGAATCACTCAAAGATTTTATTGTCCGCAGGTTTGGCGTAGAGTACTTAGAGCGATATATAGAGCCACTTTTTGGCGGTATTTATGCAACACCCTCTGCACACTTAAGTTTGCAAGCTTGTTTCCCAGTATGGTTTGCTGCAGAGCGTAACTATGGCTCATTACATTCTTACTACCTGCAGTTGACTACGCAAAGTAGCTCTAGCGTGAATAGGAGTCCATTTGCTGGGTTTAACTTAGGCACAGATTACCTTTTACAATCAATTTATCAAACTATTCAAACTAAGGTTATCTTAGACTCGGCTGTTGAATCAATTTCTTATGATAATGATGTGTATGAATTAACTACTGTTGATGGATATAAATATGAATGTGAGCATTTAATATCTACTGTAATGCCAGAATATATGCGTACTTGGTCAACAAAGTTTGATAATACTGCAAATCAAATTCAATTTCATTATTCAACTTCGGCAATAATTACTTTAGTTTATCAATTAGACGATGACATTGTGCCGAGTTATAGTGGATTTGTATCGGACAGTGGTATTGGCAATATTGTATCTGCTGTAACTATCACTACTAATAAATGGAAAGATAGAAGTCCAATGCATAATATCATCATTAGAGCATTCGTGAAAAATGAAGACGTACATCGTTCTGATATGCTGCAACAGACTATAGTAGAGGTAAATAACTATTTAAAATATGTCGGCCACCAACCACAGCATTTTATAAACTATTACCATAATTCATTACCACAATATAGGGTAGGTCATATAGTGAGGATTTCAGAATTCAATTCAGTTCTGTCTAGCTATTACCCCAATCTATACTTAGCCAATGCTTTGACCGGTGGTGTCGGCATACCAGATAGAGTTAAGAATGCTAAAGAATTGGTTAATTCTATTCTCAGCGTATAAAAAAAGCCCATTAACCCGATTCAGGTTAATAGGCTAAAACTTGGTAAAGTTTAGAAATACTACTTATCAGCTTTTAGGTGAGCGCTAACTAGCTTAGTCATCTCAAACATGTTTACTGATTTCTTACCATCAAATACTTTTAATAGTTTATCATCAGCGTGGATGGTGCGTTTTTCTTTCTCGTCCTGTAGCTTGTGGCTTTTAATGTATTCCCACAATTTTTTAGTAACCTCTGGGCGACTCATTTTATCGCCACCAACTATCTCTGCTAACTCTTTACTTACGTTAACAGGTTTCATTAGACCACTGTTAGTACTACGTGGTTTGGTTACATCAGCTTTAGTTGCTTTTGCTTCTTTCTTAGGTGCATCTGCTTTAGCGGCTTTCGCTTTCTCAGGTGCAGCTGATTTACTTTCTGTTGCTTTTTTAGCCATATTAATTCGAGTCCGTTAGTTTAAAGTTGGGAAAATACTTTTTATTATTC
>JAWXCF010000058.1:0-3737 GCA_034440515.1 Bacteroidota bacterium | reverse complement strand
GTGCAAATCTGCGAAATCGACAAACTTATTTTGTTTGGGTGACCATTTTGTAATTTTTCTTGTATTATTATGAAAAATTAGTATGTTTCTATTATATTCTTGTTCTATAATAAACTGATCACCATCATTAATTTCATTTTCATTACCTATATTATATTCATTACCGTTAACTATTTTAATTACTTTATGCTTTGTTATCATCCACTCTATGCCGTCGCTAGTTATATAGGGTTGCTGTAACTCATCTTCAAATGCTCTACCTTTTAGTTTTTTAAAGCTAAAGTCCTTTAAATCTACTCGATAGGCTGTAGTTAGGTTGTCTATTATCAGCATTTTGTTGGCATAAATGTCAAAATCTGGAAAGGTGCGAGTCTGATATTTATTCCATTGTTGAAATAGTTTTAGCGAGTCTCGTTCTACATAAAGTACCTGCCCATTAAAATTTTTCGTCCAAATTCTGCCTTGATAATCTTCTTCAATCCTATTTACTGCTGGGCTATTTATTTCTGCATTGTCGTATGTTTTAAACCTATAGCCGTCATATCTACAAAGACCCTGCTCCGTTGCAATCCATATATATCCCCTCTTGTCTTGCATTACGTTATATACCTCTTGACTGGGTAGTCCGTCTAAATCTGTAAAATGCCACGCAATGGGCTGCTGAGCTAATGAATGCAAGCTGAGCATTAACATTACTACGGTGAGTAGTTTTAATTTTTTAATTGATAAAGTCAAGGTCAGTTACGCTTTTAATCATATAGTGCATAAAAATATCACTTATATATGAATCTTCCTTTTTCAAAGTCAAATATTGTAGTCAATCATAATTTTACTTTAATCCTATTATTATTAATAAACCATAAATAATATGTAATTGCTAAATTTTATTTCAACTTTGCCCTAACATTAGTTGTCTAACTACAAATAGATTGGCACTATAGTGCTAAGATAGATATAGATAAAGAGCAATGCCAGATAAAACAGAGCATAAAACAGAACAGGTAGAAATGGAAGTTACTCCAGAAGAGTTTAAATTATTGCCTTGGTACAAACGTACTTGGGTACTAGGCAAGGAAACCTATAAGGAATTTTCTAAAGACGATACCTTTACTCTAGGTGCGGCACTTAGTTATTATACCATTTTCAGTTTAGCACCTATGCTAGTTGTAATCATTTCTGTAGCTGGCTTTCTATTTGGAAAAGAGGCTATAGAAGGTGGGCTGTTTGATCAGTTAAAGGATTTATTAGGGGCTGAGGGGGCAAAACAAGTACAACAAATGGTAGCTAGTGCCTATAGTCCAGGCAGAAGTATGTGGGCAGGAATTATAGCAGGAGTGCTATTGGTATATTCTAGTACGACTGTATTTGGACAATTACAATCAAGTCTTAATGCTATATGGGAAGTGAAAGCAAAACCAAAACGTGGAATAGTTAAATACATAATGAATAGAGTTCTGTCATTCTCTGTCATATTAGGTGTAGGTTTTTTACTTTTGGTATCTTTGGTATTAAATGCTCTACTTGTGTTTTTAGGTAATTGGCTAGAAGATAAGCTTAACCTAGCTAGCGGGGGCTTCGTTATTAATATGATAGAGTTTGTCATCAGCTTTGGCGTGGTCACCCTACTGTTTGCTATGATTTATAAAATATTGCCTGACGCTAAAGTAAAATGGAGATTTACCTGGATAGGTGCAGGGGTTACGGCGCTTTTATTTGATATTGGCAAGACATTAATTGGCTTATACTTAGGTAGTAGTGACTTAGGTAGCACCTATGGTGCAGCTGGTAGCATTATACTAGTTATGATGTGGGTAAACTATAGTAGCCAGATTTTATTTATTGGGGCAGAATTTACTCAAGTATATGCCAAACTAAAAGGCCACGAAATAATCCCAGCTGAGTTTGCAGTTAGAATAAAACCTATTGAAATAGAGCAAACAGAATATCAATCTGCTAAAGATTTTGAAAAAACTGTGGTTAAAGTAACTGAAAAATTTGGTACCGAAGAAGATCGTAGTGAGCTGAGAGAAAATAGAATAGATAAAGAAAACAAAGCCTAAACGAATATAGAATTTCCGAGAAAAAAGCTACATAAAGTGGCTTAATATTTTTTTAGTTTTACAATTGTAGATAATCAAAATGGTAAGTGTAAACAGAACAGGCATTTTAATGAAGCCTGACGCATCAAGAGTATTTTTTAGGCCCTTTATACCTGGTAACATTCATAGAATGCGCAGAATTCACAACCAAGTAGATGCTATGACAGAGGAACAAACATCAATAGAGTTGGCTAGAATAATGGAGGAATTTAGGCACAGGCATAAACAGATAGAAGTGTATCTGATGACACAATTTAACAATGTATGTCAAGAGTTGCAATGCTCTAGAGACATAAGTGAGAATAGAAAACTATTGATTGGTGCTTGTTTTACTCAAGAATATAGTATGGAGAGTGCTGCTCTATTCAATCCCAGCATCATACTGCATCCAGACCAGACTAATTTATCAGATGGTGATATGCGATTTATTATTTCGCTAAGGGCAACTGGTGAGGGACACATAAGTAGCATCGTATTTCGAAGTGGTACTATTAAAACAGATCAAACCATAGTAATAGAAACACCAACTCGGTATGTAACTAGCGCAGAGATTAAGCACCCAGTTCATTTTGACAAATCGTCATTCTCTAAAAAACTATATGAGTTGGGGATTATGAATAATTTCAGTGACTCGGTAATGGGTTTACTCGATCAAAACTTTGATTTAAATCAACTGATTAATGCCATAGACGCCATTAGAGAATTACCATTTATAGACGATTACTTAAACAGTGGTAGCGATATGGTAGCCTTAGCCAGAAACAACTACGAAGTAACCTACACAGCTGATAAAGAGCTGAGCGAACGAATAATATTCCCCTATGGTGCCAATGAGAGTAATGGAATAGAAGATGCCAGATTTGTAAGATTTCTCAAAGAGGACGGCAGTTTTATTTATTATGCTACCTACACAGCTTACAATGGTAGTACCATATACCCGCAACTATTAGAGACTGAAGATTTTCTGCATTTTCGCATCAGCACCCTAAATGGTAACGAAGCTAGTAATAAAGGAATGGCATTATTCCCCCGAAAAATTAATGGAAAATTCTGGATGATTAGCCGACAAGATGGGGAAAACATATTTGTAATGCACAGTGACAGAGTATTTAGTTGGCGCAACAAACAATTAATATTAAAACCAAAATATACCTGGGAATACGTACAAATGGGTAACTGTGGCAGCCCAATAGAAACAGAAGCGGGTTGGTTGGTACTAAGTCACGGTGTTGGCCCAATGCGTAAATACAGTATTGGTGCATTCCTGCTAGATTTAGATGATCCTACCAAACTAATCGGAAGGCTAGAACAACCACTAATGTCGCCCGATATGCACGAGCGGGAAGGTTATGTACCCAATGTGGTATATAGTTGCGGGGCAATGCTACACGGTGAAACATTAATAATACCTTATGCAATGAGCGATAGCGCCAGCAGCATAGCTACGGTGAATATGGAGGAATTACTAGCTGCTATGGTGTAGGGTTACTTTAATGGGGAACCTGGTACCAGATGGAATTGTAGGAGTTGCTATTCCATCGTTTCTATTTAGTTTTTATGAAATTGTTACAAAATTTTTTATACATTTATCAATTAAAATGCGAAGATTTATTTAATTCATTTTACCGTGTAAAATAC
>JAWXCF010000057.1:0-12706 GCA_034440515.1 Bacteroidota bacterium | reverse complement strand
GTTATATAGTATATAATTATATTTATTAATTAATATTTTAATCATTTACAGATTAAATACAATTTTATTAAATATTGATTTGTGGTATTTTCGCTCCACTATTTTACCTATAATAAGCTAAGCTAGTAACAATAGAAAAATAATGTCAGATAATAGCCCAATACATCCAAGAGTTAGAGTCAGATTTGCACCATCGCCTACAGGTCCTTTGCACTTAGGTGGTGTCCGTACTGCACTTTATAATTACCTATTCGCAAAAAAACACGGAGGAGACTTCCTATTGCGGATAGAGGACACAGACCAAACCAGATATGTAGCCGGAGCTGAGCAATATATTTTAGATTCTTTGAAATGGGCGGGAATGAGCTGGGCAGAGGGTCCAGATATTGGGGGTTCTAATGCACCATACAGGCAAAGCGAACGTAAGCACTTGTATAAACAATATGCTGATCAACTGATAGCCAATGAATTCGCTTACTATGCATTTGATACAACAGAAGATCTTGAAGATATGCGCAATAAGGCAGAAGCCGGTGGCGCTACTAACTGGAAGTATGACTATATAACCCGAGACTATATGAAAAATAGCCTGACACTGAGTGAAGATGAGGTGAACGAAAGGCTACAAAATGAAGAAGCCTACGTAATCAGGCTGAAAACTCCACGTAATGAGGAGATTAAATTGCACGACATTATACGTGGATATGTAAGTGTGCAGAGTAAAGAGATAGACGATAAAGTGCTGTATAAAAGTGACGGTATGCCTACGTATCACTTAGCTAATGTGGTTGACGACCACCTGATGGAAATAAGCCACGTGATTCGCGGAGATGAATGGTTGCCTAGTGCACCGCTGCACGTGTTGCTATACAGGTACTTAGGATGGGAAGATACGATGCCTGAGTTTGCACACCTACCCTTAATATTGAAACCAGACGGCAATGGCAAACTAAGCAAACGAGATGGCGACAGACTCGGATTCCCCGTCTTTGCTCTAGACTGGATAGACCCAACTAGTGGCGAGAAAAGTAGTGGTTATAGAGAAAATGGGTATTTGCCTGAAGCATTTATAAACATAATTGCATTATTGGGATGGCACCCAGCTGATAATAAAGAGTTATTAAGTATGGAAGAACTAGTTGAACTCTTTAGCCTAGAGAGAGTAAGCAAGGCTGGGGCAAAGTTTGACCCAGAAAAAGCGAAATGGTTTAATCAACAATATTTGCATCATTTACCAGATGCAGACATTATTTCAATGCTAAATGTACAAGTAAAAGAAGCAGGAATACAAGCTAGCAATGAATACATAAGTCAAGTAGCTATGTTAACTCGCGATAAGGCTCACTTCACGCAAGATATGTTGGGAAATAGTCGCTATTTCTTTGACACTCCTACCAACTATGACCAAAACATATTAGCTAAGCGATATAACGAGGCTGCGATTGCATTCTGCAAAGTATTGGCAGATGTATGGTCAAAAAAACCATTTGAGAGTGCTGAAGAGGCTAAGGCTACTTTTGAAAAAACAGCTACAGATAGAGACGAAAAGCCTGGCAACTACATGCAATTGCTTAGAGTACTCATTACGGGCGAGGCTGGAGGACCAGACCTATGGCATATCCTTTACCTGATGGGGACAAAGACTTGTGTAGATAGAATTCAGATTGCCCTAAAAGTATTGGGTTAGAACGAAGTATTGTCTGTGGGGTAATTACCTGCTTTTCTAGTAGAGGTTCTAGACAACCTAGGTATTAACGTAATGATGAATACTGCGGCAACTATATGCATCAACTCCATCGTAATTTTAGTCTCTATACTAATATTTTGAAGATTTAGTGGGGCTGCTAAGGATAATAACGACAGAATAACAGATATAATTGTAAAAATGGTAAGGGGCTTTGCTGTGAATCTAACTAAGATGGCAAAAATTAAACCTGCAACTATAGCAGGTAGAAAACTTGATACAATTACAGGGATATGATTGATTGGTTTGTTAGGCATTTTATTATAATTAATACCATCTTCTGGCCAATAACCATATATGTAAGCTACGTAATAGAGAATTAAATTAGCTGCAATGACGAATACACCAACTACTGGTGCTGCCCACAATATTTTGTTTATGGAGTAACTTTTAAGCATTTTATAAGATTGTTTGATTGATGTTTAGGTTAATATTGAGCAAAGATATAGCTATAGTTAGTATAAAATATGTTTTGTGTATGGCACATCATTTATATTCGTAAATTGTCTTAAATTGTATTTAAACATCCCAGCTTTTGCTATCATCCCAGCATTATCAGTACAATACTGCATTTCTGGTATGTGGTAGCTAACATTCAAATCTTTACTAAGGCGAGAAAGTTCGCTTCTTAGGTGAGAATTAGCTGCTACCCCGCCACATATTCCTATGTGTATTACCTCGTGTTCAGATATTGCCTTTGCCATAACTCCTAGTAAATAAGTAACTACGTGATGTTGCCAAGATGCACAAATGTCCACTAAATTATCTGCTACAAAATTTTGATTGACTGCTATTCCATCTCTAATAAAATATAGAAAAGCAGTTTTCATTCCACTAAAGCTAAAGTCAAAGCCAGGCATATTCGCAGTCGGAAACTTGAATCTTTTTATATCCCCCCCGTCTTTAGCTATCTTATCTATCATAGGGCCACCAGGGTATGGCAATTCTAATATTTTGGCAGCTTTATCAAAGGCTTCACCTGCTGCGTCATCCTGCGTTTTACCCAAAATTTCATATTGAGTAGGCGATTTAATTAGGACCAACATAGTATGACCTCCACTTACTAGCAGGCTAATCATTGGTAACTTTAGCTCCTCATTATTCATAAAGTGAGCAGTCAAGTGCGCTTGAAGATGGTTTACTCCAATTAATGGAATGCCTAGCGCTTGACTTAAAGCCCTACTAAACGACCAACCTACCAGCAATGAACCCATTAGTCCTGGTCCCTGCGTGCAGGCAATGGCATTAATATCGCTTAACTGTTTACCTGACTGGGCTAAAGCGGTATGTACTACTGGAATAATATGGCTGATGTGGGCCCTGCTAGCTAACTCTGGTACAACCCCACCATAAAGTTCGTGAATTTTTTGCGTATTTACAACATTAGCTTGAACTAAGTCGTATTCAATTACAGCTGCACCAGTGTCATCGCAACTGCTCTCTATGGCGAGCAATGTTGTCATTTAAAATATGAAAGTTATAACAAAAGTCGTTGTTTAAGATAATAAGTACCTTTGCCTGAAGAAAAAATGGCCGAAAAATCGCCCAAAAGACCAATTTGGCGTAGGATACTAAGCTATTTCCTACGAACACTACTCATTTTATTTGTGATAGTGATTGGTAGTGTTGCGAGTATATATTATTGGTTAGGAACACCTGCAGGTGAACGTTGGGCAGCCAACAAAGCAATTGGTATAGCACAGTCACAGATTGGATTGCCAGTTAAGATGTCTCGATTATCAATTCGTTTTCCTGGTAGTGTCCGAATAGAAGGACTTGAGGTAAAAGACCATAAAGGAAAGCTTATGGTAAAAATACCTATGCTCAGGGCAAGTCTGGGGTTCTTAAAACTCATAACGGGAGACATATCTATTGATAATGTAGAGTTGAACCACGGTTACTTTAACCTACATAGGTATAAAGGAGATACTGCTACCAATTTCGGTATGGTTTTGAATAAATTTTTAATCAGCGATGATACAACCACGACTGGTAAATCAATTATAATTATATTAAGTAGTGTACGCATTAATGATTTTGACTTTAATTTCCACGATGAAGATATTGCTCAGGGGCCAAAAGGTCAAGTGGACTTTAATAATACCGAGATACGCGGTTTTCAAGGAAATTTTAACAATGTAGTAATTGATGGCAGCGATATTAAAGCCAATATTAGGCAGCTGTCTTTGAAGGAATATTCTGGACTTGAGGTTAATCAATTTAGGGGCCAGTTTGCTATGACAGACACCAGCTTAGCCCTCAGCAATTTCTATTTAGAGACTCCACATTCTAGACTGCAACGTGACCTAAGGTTTGACTACAAAAACGTAATAAACTTTAGCGATTTTGTTGATAGCATAGATATTACAGCCAGCCTAGTCCACAGCGTGGTTTCAATTAGAGATATTAGGTATTTTGGTGAGTACTTGCAAAACAAAACAGATAGTGTTGTATTGCACCGAGCAGAAATAAAGGGTAAAACAAACAACCTAAAGTTAAATAACCTAGACATAGCTTGGGGGCAATTTAGCTATATGCGTGGCAATGTACAACTACGTGGCTTGCCAGACATAAATGAGACATTTCTAAACATAAACATAGTTGATTTAAAAACTTCTGAGAAAGAAATTACAAGACTGCTGCCAGAAGTACCTTCTACACCAGAGGTAGTTAGATTAGGTAAGATAAAGGTTAAGGGACAATTCATTGGCTTTATAAATGACTTTGTAGCCTATGCTAATATAGAAACTGACCAAGGAAAAGTAATTTCAGACCTTAACTTGAAACTAGCGGACAAACCAGAGGATAGTAAATATAGTGGTAAGCTGAAAACGATAAATTTAAATCTAGGTGCCATATTAGATAACAGTACACTTGGGATAGTCAGTCTTGACAGGTCAAGCATAAAGGGAACAGGATTTACACCAGCCAGTTTAAATGCAAATATGGACGCCTATGCTTCTAGATTTGACTTTAATGGTTACTCATACACAAATATAAATATAGTAGGTAATGCCGTAAGAAAAATGTTTAAGGGTGCATTAGACATTAAAGACCCAAACATTACCTTAAACTTTGACGGAACCATTAACTATAATAATATCAAAGAGCCAGAGTTTAACTTCAAGGCTAATATAAATACACTAAACCTAAAGCCACTTCACTTCACGGATGAGAATGTGGCCCTTAGCACTAAGTTAAATATCAATTTGACTGGTTTAGATCCTGATAGAATTGTGGGTAAACTAATTGCCTACGATACTAAAGTGACTAATAATGGTGTACCGTACAATATTGATACCCTACAACTATACAGCAAAATAAAGGGAAAGTACAGAGAAATAGCCTTTCGCAGCAGTTTAGCTGACATTACCGCAGAGGGCACTTTTATACCTACCCATTTACCAGATTTCTTTGCCACTCTAGCAAATACATACATCAGCAGTGAGTTTGTAAAAATGAAAACGGGGAAGGTTGGCAAAGATCAGTTTATGAAATTTGATGTTACGGTAAAAGACTTAACACCAATATATGGGCTTATGCCTGAAAAAATTTACGTTCAACCAGGTTCATATATTAAAGGAGAGTTAGCCACAAATGGTGATACAGTTAAGGTATTGGGGCAATTTCCTAGAATTAGATACAATGATTTCTACATCAGCAATTTAATTTTTGATGCAGATAGTCAAAATACAGTCGGAGATCTTGTATTTAAAATGAACATAGACAGCCTACGGCAGAAAGACAGTGTACTAGCTAAAGATATATATCTACGAGCTGAAATACGGGAAAATCACGTATTTTCACAAATTGGGGCAAAAACGATAGACAATAAACGTGAAGTACAGCTAAACTCTAAAATTCACAAACACGGCAATAATTTAATAGTTAGTTTAGACAGCAGCTACATTAGGTTAGACAGTTTTCCATTTATATTAACAGGGGAAGATATTACCTATACTGATAAAGGAAAGATAAGCTTTCCGCTAGTAAGCCTCATAAATAATGAACAAAAGTTGCAGATTAGTGGTGACTATCAAAAGGGAGTAGATTGGCCCATATTAGCTAAAATAGAAAACCTAAAAGTATCAGAGTTAGTTGCATTTGTACCTACACTAGACGGTATGAATGGTTATATAAACGGAGATGTATCAGTCGCTAAAATAAACAAAGCTCCCGAAATAGACGCCAACATAGACATCACAAAATTAGAATATGGAGGAATGGATCTTGGTACACTACGTACGAAAACAGAGTTTGACCAAAGAAGCAATAAGTTAAAAGTTCAAGCTAATTTGCAAAATGACAGCATAGGCAATACTTTGGCTGCTAATGCTATAATAGATATTGGGGAAGCACAAACTTTACAGGCAGATGTTAAATTAAATAAAACCCCGATAAAACTATTTGAGCCTTTTCTGAAGGCAATATTTACTGACGTCAGGGGCTTCTTAACTGCTGATTTAAAAGTCAGGGGTAGGTTAGATAAGCCCTTAATTACTGGAGATTTAACCCTAGACCACGACACGCTAACTATGGTTTTCCTAGAGGCACCCTATGCCATAAATCATACCCTCCATTTTGACGGAAAGCGTATAGAAATAGAAGATTTAGAATTGGTAGATGTAGCTGGCAGTAAAGGCGTAATAAATGGTATCGTAAACTTGTCTAACATAGCCGCACCGGTGCTAAATCTGGACTTGCAGATGAAAAATTTCCAAGTAATTGATGCAAAACCTAGCGAGGGAGCCGTATTTTATGGAACTGTTTACGCCAGTGGCTCTGCACAAGTATTTGGTCCAGTTGATGATTTGACCATAAATGTTGATGTGAAAAACGAGGCAAATTCTGTCTTCAATATGCCTATTGGCAATAGTACAACTGTAGCAACTTATGAGTTTATAAAGTTCACTACCGATAAAGAGTTTGGTAAATATGAGAATAAAGTATCCTTTTCTGGCCTGACTATTAATATGAAAATGCAGGTAACCCCAGACTTACTGACACAGATAATAATGGACCCTAGAGTTGGTGATGAAATAGATGCACGTGGACGGGGCAATCTAGCTATAAACCTTTCAAAAACAGGCGACCTAACTATGTTTGGAACCTATACGGTTGAGTCTGGAAGCTATAAATTTTCTGCATACGATATAGTAAATAAAGCATTTACGATAGACAATGGCTCTTCTATAAAGTGGACAGGTGACGCCTATAACGCAATGCTAAATATTGGCGCTACATATTCTATTAATAACGTAAGTCTAGCCCCACTGCTAGAAACAACAGGGCAAATTACAGCTCCGGGCACCTCCGGTGGTTTGCCAGATGCATCTGGCAGCGTAGTAAATGCGCCAAGGGCTACAGTAAATGCTAAGTTAAGTATGAAGGGTACACTAATAGAGCCAGATATATATCTAGACTTTGATGTAGTACAGCAACAGGGCATTAGCAGCAGTTATAGCAGCATTGCTAACGCAATACAGTTAATAAGACAAGACGACCAAGAGCGTAATAAAACTGTAATAAGTCTATTGGTATTAAATAGCTTTCCGCCTAAAGAATTGGGCAGCAGTCAAGCAAGTAGTACATTAACTGGTGGCATAGGCGACCTAGTTAGCAATCAGTTGAACTATTGGTTGGGTCAAGTGAGTAACGATGTGCAATTGGGCGTAAACTTTGGTCCAAACCAAGACTTGCAAGTAAGTCTAAATACAACCTTACTAAAGGGTAAAGTAAACTTTAATGGAACTTACGATGTAAATTCATTGAATAGGAATTTAAACTTTGACGTACCACTGTCTCAGAACTACAGGGCAACCATATTTAACCGTACAGCTCCAACAGCCATACCCCTACAAAACAACAATATGCTGGGTGTCGGCATCAGCTATCGGAAACAGTTTGACCGAATTAAAGATCTATTCCGCAAAAAGCCAAAAGAAAACACAAAACCAGGCCCCAAAGATAAAGACCAACAAGAAAACGTGCCAGGTCAATCACCAGATATGAAAGAATCCCTTAAGGATAGTACCGACAAGAAAAAGAAGATAGAGAAAGATATTAAAGGTAAATAATAAAGTATATTTTGATATTTATTTATCACTCCATTTCCCTAGAAAATTGATGCTGAATTCTATAAACTTGATAATTAGGTAACATAAATGAGTAACACGTATTGAGTTCGCCCCTTGCTTTTGATAAATCGAATAAACAAATCGGTACTAATTATACCAACCATCTAGGGTAGAGAAACGATAAACTATGAAAGGTATATTAATAAAATTAATCTGCATATTCGGTTTAGGCACTTCTTGCAAGAAAGAAAAAATTACAGCTAAAAAGGTGTAGACCGTTGATGCTAAATAGGTGACCCTAATGGTAACATTTTGATAAACGTACCTTGCGAAGTATGGTTTAGGGCAGATAGTGAAAGAATTCCGCAAAAAAACTTTGAAAAGATGCTAGGCAACTATAAGAGTGAAAGTACGGGTAAGTTAAAGTTTACCTATGAAGAATCTGACCTGCAAGGTAAGGGCCTGATGATGTAAATATACACGCCAAGAGACGTAAATGACCGGTTGCCAATTAATCAAGACATATAGGGCTATATATCTGCCGGGTGAGGGAATAGTTCGTGTATTTATTAAGCCGATGAAACCGTTTTTCCCAGTGTCTCTATATGACGTATTTGGAAATAAACAAAAGAAAGACACCATAATAGGCGGGCATACTGGCTTTTATAAAGAGTACAAGGGATTTAGCAGAGATTTGATATGTTTTGGGGTCGCATTTAGAAATTTAAGCGATGTGCCTAAAAGTAGCCCATCAAGTCAACATCCATATTTCAATGGATTAAAACACAGTGGCAAGCCGTTTGTAGATACTTTAGAGTTTGTAGTAGAATAAAACAAAGAGTAATATTTCAATTATTACAGTCCAGTCATTTATTTGATTGGGCTTATTAGTGTCAGGTATATACTAACTATAAATGTTGAATTAATTAAAAATAAATAAAGTTTTTTGAATAGCTGAAATGTTGTATCAAGTTGAAGTCATCAAGAATTCATTTCTGACTTAGCTTAGTTTTCATTAATTTTAGCCACAAAATAAACGACAAATTGTGCGAAAATTTTACCTAATTATTCTTTGCTTTATCTCTGTAACTACATTAGTCAGTTGTGGAACTATGGGGTATTTAAACCCTAATTTTAAATCGTTAGCCCGCAGCCATAAAACGATTGCTGTAATTCCAGTACATACGATATTAACAGGAAGGATTCCAGAAAAAATGACGTCTGTACAAAAGACTGAACAAGAACTGGCAGAAAGTCTGGCATTTCAAAAATCGTTATACAACAACCTATTAAACAACTCAGGTGCTGGTAAAAAGGACATACACATAACCATACAACCCATAGAGAAAACATTAAAAATATTAAGAGACAGCGGCATAGACCTAAATATGGTATATACCATAGACCCACAGGCACTAGGGAGGCTGCTACGGGTTGATGCCGTAGTAATGAGCTCTGTAAAGAAAACGCGTTATCTAAGTGACTTAGAGAGTTATGGTATCAGCTTGGGTGAAGACGTCATTCAAATTATTAAAAGCATTCCACAGATAGCAGATTTACCCATTAGCGACCCAACCAATGGCACCCAATTGTCTAAAACATACGATCTAGATGCAGAGTCTCAACTGTTTAATGTAGCAGATGGCAACCTATTGTGGAAGGAAATAATACAAACGGGAACTGACTGGAACTACCCTGCTAATCAAGTAATAGAAGGCATTAACAGACGCTTTGCCCGGAAATTTCCATATAGAAAGAAATAGCTGATTGTTAAGCTTATATGTCACCCAATATTGGTCGCAATATAATCTCTTCCACACAGGCACTACTACTTAGGCATAGGCTGGCATAGACCATATCGGCAACATCATTTGCAGTCATAAATCTATCATCTGGTAAATCTGTCCCAGCCCAACTATTGGTTAGGGTTGCCCCAGGCATTACCGTAGTTACCTTAATGTTGTGAGGAATTAATTCTGAGCGCAATACTTTGCTAAAGCCATTCATAGCATATTTACTTATGCTGTAACTACCGCCATTACTGTAAGCCATTATGCCAGCTACTGAGCTAATGTTAAAAATATGACCAGATCTTTTGTCTATCATTTTGGGCAACAATAATCTAGTTAAATGGTATGCAGAGTAAACATTTGTCTCCATCATCAATTCAAATGATCCCTCAGCTTCATCTTGTATTTGCCCAGGTATGAAGGTTCCCGCATTATTTACCAATACGTTTGGCGTACCCAATAAGTCAAGTATTTGACTCGCAAATTCTTTACGATCTTCTGTTTTACTCATATCAGCAGCTAATGCTAATATTTTCCCATCAAGGTTGAAAGCTTGTAATTGCGTTTTAGCATCGGATAATTTCGATTGCGTACGGGCAGTTATGGCAATGTTATACCCAGCTGCAAATAGTTTGGTAGCAATGGCATAACCAATACCATAACTAGCGCCAGTGATTACGGCTGTAAGTTGCGTCATATAGTCAAATGTATCAAAGCAAATAAATTCGGCAAATGTTTATTTATAGGCTTTTATTTTGTCAATATCGGTGTATTTTCTACCGTATTTATCTATATAGAAGTTGAATTGTTTTAATCCTACTTGTGCTATTCCATTTTTGAAAGGATTTGCATCAATAAATTGATAAGGAATAACGGTCTCAAACTTGCCATCTATATACCCAACTTTGCCACCAGTCATTGCAGGAAAGCTCCCTTCTTTACCCTCGCCAATCCAGAACACTTGCTTTTCTGACTCTAGGCCTTTAGCATCAACCAACATCCATTCTGTTCGGTCTATACTGGCTGGTGCAGCAGTTTTGTTGTAGGGCAATACAGCTTGATACTTAAACACTGTTACAAAATTTCCAGTTGTATCTATTAATGCAAAACGATCTAAATCATCTTGTATCCAAGCATAATGGTCGTTAAATGCACCTATATCCTTGTATTTTGGTGCTAAGAGTTGGTTGCCCTTACTGTCAATTATTCCATATACGTCTTGGTATCTATCCTTTATTTCAAATAGATTATCTCTGCCTGCAATTACATTTATGCTGTAAAATTTTGGTTTAAATATTTCTTTTCCTTGGTCATTCATTAACCCAAACATACCAGATTGCTTTACTATCCAAAGATTACCATTAGATTGAACTATATCTTGATAGTATAATTCTTTGATTACTTTCCCTTTATCATTCATCAATCCCCATACATAACCAATACGCATCTTAAATAGACCTCTTCCCTGTGAATAAATTTGGTCATAAGTAAAATCTGTAAGTAGCTTGCCCTTAACATCAATCAGTGCATCTTTTCCACCAGTACCTACTATCGCAGCAGCCCCGTTAAATGACAAAGCGCGTACGTATTTGGTTTTTAAAATGATTTTGCCCTCTTTATTTATGTAAATGGCTGTACTATCTTCTTTTACTAAAGCTAATCCACTACTAAAAGATTCTGCATAGTTTAGTGTTTTTACGCCCTTTACCTCAAGTCTAGTTCCTGCATTTTTGCCTACTACAGAAAATATGTGGTAATCATTGCCCGTATAGGCTACTACAAAGCCTTCAGATATATCATCGATAGTTTCATAGTTTACGGGTATTAGCTCTTTGCCTGCTTCATTTATCAACCCTACTTTATCACCCAGTTTTACCTTCGCAAAGCCTTTATTCAAGGCTTCAGCCTTATCATATTTGGGTTTTACCTTTATTTTCCCAGTGCTATCTGCATAGCCCCATACTTCGTTTAGGTCGTGATAAGGTATTAGTGCAGGCAGCTTTTGAGCATTCAGACTAAGATGTGCCGTGCAAATCAGGGTAAAAAACAAAAGTTTAAGAATTTTCATATTTAAAATAAATCAAACAAAAAAGGATTATGTAAATTGTTGTATTAAGGTTAAGATGCTAAATAGGGTAATAAAGATGCACTTTACACAACTGTACTAGGCCAAATACCAAATAACGAGCCACCAATACTATCTGCACTGGCGCCAGTAACGCTGTGTAAAGTATTGGTATGCCCTAACACCCTAAGCAGCCCTAGAAAAGCAAAAATTAGCGCTTCTTTAAATGCGACAATGCCCCCATCTGGAACGTGAATGCTGCAGCTGGTATTAGCTAGTATTTCTTTCATTACTACTAAATTCAATGCCCCACCACCCGTTACCAACATACTACCCTCATTAGGGGCGGCTTCGCCTATCTTTTTACCGATATGTTGACACAGAGTGGCCAAAAGGTCTGGCGCTGATACCTGACTAAGTTCTATGATGGGCCATAGCTCGGCCATAATTTGGTCTTTATGTAAAGTTTTAGGACCTACACGTGCGTAATAATCCCAATCATTAAGACGTTCCATTAGTTTCTCATCTACTTGACCAGTAGCGGCTATGTTTCCCCCCTCGTCATATTTCTTGCCTGGATAGTTTTTCTCGACAACCTCATTTAACAAAATGTTGCAGGGCGCTAAGTCCCAAGCCAATCGCTTATCTGCCTTGATGGAAATATTGGCAATACCACCAAGATTTAGACAGGCATTATATTTTTCAAACAACAGCTCATCACCTACTGGCACTAAGGGTGCCCCCTGGCCCATTAGGGCAACGTCTAGGCTTCTAAAGTCCGTAACAACAGGTCTATTAATAGCGGCGTATATGTGTGCTCCGTGCCCTATCTGATAGGTATAGCCTTGTTCTGGTTTGTGAAACACAGTATGTCCGTGTGAACCTACTAGGTCTATCTTAATATCGCACTTAAGTAATATTTCCTTAAGTCTAGATCCCATCCATTTTCCAAATCGTGCGTCACTCTCTATTAGGCCAGATGCCTCAAGAGATGGTGCTATTCGCAACATTTGTTGAATGGCAGGGTACG
>JAWXCF010000056.1:0-33196 GCA_034440515.1 Bacteroidota bacterium | reverse complement strand
TTTGAAAAAGATGAAAATGTTAGGTATTAAAGGATAATTTCAGTTTTGCATCTATTTCTTTTTAAGGGTATAATTTGGGAGAAAACAAAATAAAGTAAGGTTTAATATCAAGTGATAGAAAAATAAATCTTTTACAGCTTCATCTTATCTTGTATGTAAAATATAGAATACTACTGAAATTACTTAACCTAAAACTGAAAGTAAATAAACGGTTTAACCTCGTCTGTAGTTAGACTGATAATGAAACCTATTACCAATAGTAGGCAAACAGCCTTCGCTAATATTGGAAGTTTTACACTGATGTGTTCTGCTAATTTTTTCCAACTATTAGGGATGAAAACGAATAGATAACCTATCAATAAAACAGAAACAAATACGTAACGTACTTGTACAAATGGCTGAATAAACGACAAATCCATTTGTGTAAATATTTGTGTGAATATTTGGCTTGCTATGTTAAAGTCTGATGCCCTAAAAAATACCCAAAGTAATGCTACCCAATGGAAAGTAACAAACCCGCCAAATGCTTGATGTAAAATGGTATTGCCAACAGCCTGACCAATATAACGATGATAAAGTTTATGAATGGCTAACGCTACACCGTGTAAGCCACCCCAAGCTACAAATTTCCAAGAGGGTCCGTGCCAAAGTCCGCCGATTAACATTGTCAGCATTAGGAATATGTACTGTTTACCAACTCCTTTTCTATTGCCACCTAAGGGGATATAAATGTAGTCTCGTAACCAAGATGAAAGTGAAATATGCCACCTTCGCCAAAACTCAGTAATGTTTTTAGAAATGTATGGCCTATTAAAATTCCATACCAACCTGTAACCTAACCATAAGGCAATACCGATTGCGATATCAGAATAACCAGAAAAATCAAAGTAAATCTGCAGGGTATAGGCATATACTGCCATCAGATTTTCAAAACCTGAATAAGCCTTAGGATTGTCAAAAACTAAATCAACATATTGACTGATGTAGTCTGCAATAATTGCCTTTTTAACCAAGCCTTTCAGTATTAAATACAATCCTTCGCCCATAACTGCTGTAGAAAAGCAGAGTGGTTGACGCACTTGAGGTAAAAAGTCTTTTGCCCTAACTATCGGACCTGCAACCAAATGTGGGAAAAAGGTCATATAAAACGTATAGTCCAATATATTCCTTACAGGTTTTAGCTTTCCCTGATACACATCTACCACATAGCTAATTGTTTGAAAGGTATAAAATGAAATTCCTATTGGCAAAAACAAGTCTAAAGGTTCGATATCGCCGCCAGACATCAAATTAAAGTTGGAAATGAAGAAATTGGTATATTTAAAGTAAGCTAATAGACCAACGTTTGCCACCAAACTTATTACGAGCCAGGCTTTAGCAGTGCTTCTATTTTTAGCCTTGTAAATAACCAATGCTACCCAATAGTCCAATATTACTGAGAATAAAAGTATAAATAGGTACCAACCACTACTCTTATAGTAAAATAATAGGCTAAACGCAATAACATAGCATAGCCTTACTGTAACATTTTTATAAATGAAGGCATATATTAGAAAGAATGCTGAGAATAAGTACAAGAAATGCCCGCTATTAAACAGCATCATACTTTTCTCATCATAGTTGAATAAGCTATGTAAGGCGTTCCACCATTCCATTTATAACTACGGTTTTAAGTTTTTTGTAGTAGTGTCTTTTACTGCCATTGGTTTTTTAATTAGGTTAATGGGGTAGGCACTTTTCATCATAATCCAATTACTCAATGTATCTGCCCAAACGTGAGCACTGGCTAGTGTAGGGTGTGCGCCGTCACGTCTGCGTTTATACTTTAGGTCTCTTGACCTGAAATACTGGTTTTCGGGTATATTACCTTCTAATACATCACCAATACCACTGTCTTTTTTCCAATTTGGGGGACCTATCCAAATGTACCTATAGCCTTGTAGTTGTTTTATTATGTTAACTATATTGGCTTCTCGTTTACTTATATCACGTACAGATAGTTCATTTGCCCCTATTGATACCATTACTAGGCTAGGCTTAAACCAAAGCAGAACCTTCCTAAGCGTATCATTTTTTGACCATTCTATAGAAGTGCTGCCATACCATATTTGAGCCTTAAGCTTGTGATGGTGATAAAACGCTATAGGTCGTAGGCTTAAATATAATCCTTCTATCATACTTTCTCCAATCATCAGTATCCTTTGCCCTTGGCTGGTGTCTATTATTATTGGTTTTTTATACAGATTTATTTTAGCCAGTGGTGGCGTTGGTAGTTGTTCTGTTACTACTTTAGATTGGCTGGTAATTGTATCATTTATTTGTTTAGCATATGGTCTAGTTAGCTTACTCTTAGCGAAAAGCACAGGTGGGTCTATACTTAGACCTGCTAATTGATATTTACTACCGTATAGACTATATATGGTTATAGAAACTACTACAATTAGCAAACAAATTACCATTTGGTAAAGGGGGTTAATCTTCATTACTTTGCTACTTTCTTTTGCCCAAACATCCAGTTATACATTTCTATATCTGCCATTGCATATGTCCAGGCATTGTGTCCCACATCAGGATATTCTGTATATTTTATTTTACCCCCTACATTAGTAATGGCTTTTACCATATTTCTACTTCTGTAGTGCAAAACTAATTTATCATTTGCTCCGTGAAATGCCCAAATTGGAGTTTCTTTTAAATATTTAGCCATACTGGTATCTCCACCACCACAAATTGGCACAGCTGCAGCAAACCTTGAAGGATATCTGGCAACGACATCCCATACTGCAAAGCCACCCATACTTATGCCTATTATATAAATTCTAGCTTTATCTATATTATTATTTTGCTTTAATATTGAGTCCAATAGAGAATTTACTGCGTGTATATATGGGTCTTCTATTTGATTAAAAGTCTGTGAGGCAGCTGTCCACTCTGTATCTACCCATTTCTCTCCTTCTTCACATTGTGGTGTCAATACAAAGCATTTATGCTTTTCTTGAAACTTAAGCTGCGTTAATTCCAGATATCCATTCGCCATTTGAGCTACGTTGTCATTTCCACGTTCACCAGCACCGTGTAGGCACACTACAATAGGGTATTTTGCCTTACTATCTTGCAGGGGTTTATACAGTTGATAGGGAATGCGAACTGAATCGGTATAAAAACCCATAATTACTTTGCTTTTTTTATCAGACGGTGCTGAACTAATGCACGTAAAAAAACATAATATCAGCAGAGAAATTTTTAACATATCGTTAAGTCCAAATTTAAAAGTTAAATAGGTATAGAATTAAGTTTGAGTAAAATACTTACTGTGCTATTATAGAAAGAATTTATGTTGTTAAAGTTTGATTTAACGCTACTTATGAAGTTCTCAGTCAAATTTTATAATATTTATTGATAAGTCATTAATTTTGGAATGTATATGACCAAAAGAAAAACAATACCTTTAAACTTTGATCAAAGTAGCATAGAGCACCTAGCTGCACAATTGCACATTGTAATCAATTTCGGGGACCCAGACGGATTCTTGCGAAATAACTATAATTTCGAAATTGATGATGATTATAGTCATTTAAATATGCCAAATACTTTAGAAAATGATGTATTTGAAAATGCACCATACAATATGACAATAACCAATATTGTAGAACACAACCCCACACGTGCTAACTACCCAGAGACTGAAATACTAGTGAGTTTTAGACAATGGTGGATACTAAGCAGTAAAAGGCGTATGGTACAACAGTGCATATGTAGCCAAGCTAAAGAAATAAAAAAACTATTTGATAAAGGTGTCCACTTTAGAGATATTATACAATTAGCATTTGAACCCATTCAACTATTATTTGGCGATAAATTGATTGATGTACCTACTGCTACTATCGCTGTTTCATTTATTGGTGCATTGTTGCTGAAGGGTTCTGCTAAGGTTTGCTATATAGATTCACCCATAAAGTAATGTGAGCCAAATAGGAAAGTAGTTTCAAATAACCCTTTTGTATCTTGCAAACTTTTATGAATTGCAGCAATATTTGTTGTGAATAATTTTAAGGGGGACTAATGTTGGGCAAAAAGGCTTTAATAACAGGGATTACTGGGCAAGATGGTGCGTACCTGGCTGAATTTTTATTAAAAAAAGGTTATGAAGTTTACGGCATTAAGCGTAGAAGCTCACTATTCAATACGCAAAGAATAGATCACCTTTATCAAGATCCACACGCAGATGCTGTTAAGTTGAAGTTGTATTTCGGTGATATGACTGACAGCAGCAACCTGATAAGAATAATAAAAGAAGTACAACCAGATGAAATTTACAATCTGGCTGCTCAGAGTCACGTTCAGGTATCGTTTGAAGAGCCTGAATACACTGCAGATGTTGACGCTTTGGGTACATTGAGGATATTAGAGGCGGTTCGTATTTGCGATTTGCAACATCATACCCGCATTTATCAGGCTAGTACTAGTGAACTATATGGTTTGGTACAGGCAGTACCTCAACGTGAAGACACTCCATTTTATCCACGTAGTCCGTATGGTGTTGCTAAACTATACGCCTATTGGATAACTGTAAATTATAGAGAAGCCTATAATATGTTTGCCTGCAATGGAATACTGTTTAACCACGAATCCCCACTTCGAGGGGAAACATTCGTCACCCGCAAAATAACTAGAGCCGCAGCGAAAATTGCCCTAGGTCTGCAAGATGTATTGTACATAGGTAATCTAAATGCACAAAGAGATTGGGGCCACGCAAAAGATTATGTAGAGGCAATGTATTTGGTACTGCAACAAGACGCTCCTGACGATTATGTTATTGCTACTGGTGTTACCACTTATGTGCGAGATTTTATAAAAATGAGCTTTGCAGAGCTGGGAATAGGGCTTGCTTTTACAGGAGATGGGGTAGATGAAATAGGAACTATTGATTCATTAGATACAATTAAGATAAATCAATTGCAACTTTCTAAAACTATAAGTACTGGTCAAGTTGTGATTAAAGTTGATCCACGATATTTCAGACCTACAGAGGTTGAACTACTGATAGGTGACCCAACTAAGGCCCAAACAAAATTGGGCTGGAAGCCTAAATACGACTTAGATGCACTGGTAAAAGATATGACTCGAAGTGATTTTGAACTGATGAAGCGAGAAGAGCATTTACGAAGTGGAGGATTCAACATCCTGAATCAATATGAATAAAGCAGACAAAATATATATAGCGGGCCATAGGGGAATGGTGGGTAGTGCAATTATTAGAAACCTTAATGCTAAAGGATTTACTAGTATAATATACAGAACTAGTACAGAACTAGATCTTAAAAATCAGCAGGCTGTTATAGATTTCTTTACAGCTGAAAAACCTAACATTGTTGTCGTAGCAGCTGCTAAAGTGGGGGGTATTATGGCTAATAATACCTATAGAGCAGAGTTTTTATATGAAAACCTAATGATAGAGGCTAATGTGATTCATCAAGCATATATGGCTGGAGTTTCTAAATTGCTTTTTTTAGGTAGTTCTTGTATTTATCCTAAGTTAGCACCGCAACCATTAAATGAGGAAAGTTTGCTAACTGGACTACTTGAACCTACTAACGAACCATACGCTATTGCTAAAATAGCTGGGATAAAAATGTGTGAAGCGTATAGAGATCAATATGGCGCTAACTTCATAAGTGCAATGCCAACAAATCTGTATGGACCTAATGATAATTATGATTTGCAAAATAGTCACGTGTTGCCGGCATTTATTCGAAAGTTTCACGAAGCTAAGTTGGCAGATAATGGCCCCGTAGAATTGTGGGGAACTGGTACACCACTTAGGGAGTTTATGCACGTAGATGATCTAGCTAATGCCTGTGTTTTCTTATTAGAAAATTACAACGAAAAGCAGTTTGTGAATGTTGGTGTGGGTACAGATATTAGCATTAAAGACTTAGCCCTGCTGATACAAGAGGTAGTAGGACATAAAGGTGATTTAAATTGGGACAGTAACAAACCAGACGGGACACCTAGGAAATTGATGAATGTGGATAAGCTTCATCAGCTTGGTTTTCATCATAGCATAGATTTAAAGGAAGGGATAACTTCGGTATATAAAGACTATGTGGAAAAACTGGAAAGTAAGCAAGACTAATTTAATAATTAGAGTTTAATGTTTCTGGATTAATTAGGATAGGAGCATTTTGTGCATTTCTGAATACTATAACACTTAGTTCAGTAGCTTTTTTGTAGTGTTCTATCACAGTAGAATATACTATTTTGGCAGTATATATTTCGTTAGAATATTCCTCCCATTTATTCTCGTTGTTTTCTGTTTTACCTCCTAGATAAACGTATCCATTAGCTTTAATCTGTGTAATTAAATCTTTACCGGTTAATTCATCTACCGCTACTTCAACCTCGTTGTTAACACAATCTTTATATAAGGTATATGAAATTCTTCTTACTCCTTTTTCTCTGTCGTTTTCGTTATAGTAAAACAATAGATTCGGCTCTTCTATTATAAAATCGTCTTCATTATCGTATACAACTAATTGTTTACCTAGAGGAATTGGTGGCGTATATTTTGAAAATCCGGCCACTATCATATTTTCCTCAAAAGTTGATGCTGTCATATCCATAGCTGCTACAATCTTGTTAAAGCTTAAATTTTGGGCATCACTTGTTTTATTAATAAGTAATCTACACACTATAATTAAAAAAATCTTCTTCATAACTCACTCAATTTTCACTAATGACATAAATGAATTAAAAAAAGTTTAATGTTATTAAATATGTTATCGTCAAGTATTTAATTTGGTATTAATGTATGTTTACTCCAAAAAATTAATCTGGTATTAAAGTATATTAATGTTCAATAACTAGAATTTTTATAATTATTTATTTCTAGATTAATTAATAATGCTTTCCAATTTTTTAAGCTATTAATGCATTTCATTATTTCAAAGTAATTATCCGAAATTTGACAGATACTATAATACTATGAACATAGCTATAATAACTGGCTCTGCCGGCTTAATTGGGAGTGAAGCTGTCGCATTTTTTGCAGATAAATTTGACAAAATAATTGGCGTTGATAATAACCTGCGCCAATATTTCTTTGGTGAAGATGGTGATACCAGCTGGAATAAGAATAGGTTGCAGTCGGGTTATGTAAATTATGAGCACGTAGCCATAGATATAAGAGATGAAGTAGCCGTAAATGATTTATTTGCTAAGTATGGCTCTGATATAAAGCTGGTGCTACACGCAGCAGCACAACCAAGTCACGATTGGGCAGCTCGTGAACCCTATACAGACTTCACGGTAAATGCAAATGGCACGCTAAACCTATTAGAAAACACCAGAAAGCACTGTGATAAGGCAGTGTTTATATTTACCAGTACCAATAAGGTATATGGCGATAATCCCAATTTCTTGCCACTAATAGAAACAGATACACGTTGGGAAATAGACGAAAACCATCCCTACTATAAGAATGGAATAGATGAAAAAATGAGTATCGATCATACCAAACATTCACTGTTTGGCGCTAGTAAAGTAGCAGCAGACATATTGGTGCAAGAGTATGGTAACTATTTTGGTATGAATACAGGTGTATTTAGGGGTGGATGCTTAACTGGTCCAAATCACAGTGGGGCACAGTTACACGGATTTTTAGCCTATCTAATGAAGTGTGCTATATCTGGACAGCAATACACCATATTTGGATATAAGGGAAAGCAAGTACGCGATAACATTCACAGTTTTGACTTGGTAAATATGTTTTGGCATTTCTACCAAAAGCCTAAACTAGGGGCAGTTTATAATGCAGGGGGTGGCAGATATGCAAATTGCAGTATGCTTGAGGCTATAAGCGTATGTGAAGAAATAAGTGGCCAAACAATGAACTATGCCTATAGTGACACAAACAGAATTGGTGACCACATTTGGTATATAAGTGACTTAAGCAGTTTTATAGCTGACTATCCAGACTGGTACTATAAGTATGATTTGACAACGACCTTAAAGCAAATACACGACGGTATATTAGCCCGATCTATAGAAACAGTTAAGTAGCTAAAATATGAAAAAGAAATAAGACGAGTTAAGGCTAATCTACGTTATCGTCAAGGAAACGATTGTTGCTTTTTAAACTTCCTTTTTCATCTACATCGTTAAAGCTAACGGTTAGTTTGCTATAATTAGTCTCACTACTATGGGGTACGTCATTTAGTTGAACTTTGTTACGCAGGTAGGCAGGTTCATCTAGATTATTCAATATTTCGTCTGTCCATACTTGTGTTACTGGCTCACCTACGTGTTTGGGATAACTCATTTCTTGCTCCCTTGGTGTAATTGGTCTTAGCCCGTGTTGTGGATGTTGAGGATATACCTGTTTGTTCACTTGTTCTGCCCCCTTACGTGGCAATGGAGTGGCTGTATTTACTTGGCGACTGCCCAGAGTATTTTCAAATAAATTAGTGTTTGGTCTTGATGCTTCGTTATTAGACTGCGGTATAGCCTGTTGTTTAGGCTTAGTCTCTTCAGCATTATGATTAGCAGTGGGTAATTTCTGTGGATTGGCTGTCTCCATATGCTCCATAGTTGAGATAACAGTACCGTGCGGTAACTCTTCTTCAAAACTATCTGGCAGTTGTGATATAGAGAAATCTTCTAGTTTCTTAGTTTGATTAATGCCATATACAGCCTCACTTTTGGTTAAAATAGTATCGTGAGTGTGTGCAGGGGAATGATTAATGATTAAATCAAGGCTATGTGTTTTAGACTGCTTTTCTAGCAAATTATACTCCTCTTGTTCTGACCTAGCATTGAATCCTGTAGCAATAATGGTTAAACTTACATTATCGCCTAAGCTTTCATCTTGATTATAACCCCAAATGACATCTGCTTCTTGAGAAGCATTTTCTTGTATGAAGTCTGTTATTTCAGTCAGCTCACCCATTGTCAACTCATTTGAGCCACTGGTAATGTTTAGCAATACATAGTTCGCTCCGCTTATGTCATTGTCCATAAGAAGTGGGCTGTTCAATGCCATTTCTACAGCCCGCATAGCTCTTCCTTCTCCTTCTGCCTTGCCAGTACCCATTATGGCTACACCACTATTTTGCATTACAGTCTTTACGTCTTCAAAGTCCACGTTTATTAAACCAGTAATGGTGATAATCTCAGCAATGCCTTTAGCTGCAGTGGTCAATACATCATTAGCCAAACCAAAACCAGCAGTTAAGGTAAAGCCCGGGTTTTTCATTAACCTATCGTTATCTATTACCAATAGGGTATCTACACAGGCTCTTAAATTTTTAAGACCTTCCAGAGCTTGCGCCCTTTTCTTTTTCCCTTCAAATACAAAAGGAAGAGTTATAATTCCAATAGTTAAAATTCCTAATTCTTTGGCAGCCTTTGCTATTACTGGGGCTGCACCTGTACCTGTACCACCACCCATACCCGCGGTAATAAATACCATTTTAGTAGTGGTTCCCAATACATTTTTCACTTGTTCTAGGCTTTCTTGGGCACTTTTTCTACCCACTTCTGGGTTTGCCCCAGCACCTCTGCCATCAGTCACTGTACCTAATTCTATTTTATTTGGAATAGAGCTCCTGTCTAAGGCTTGGCTATCAGTATTGCATAGTAAGAAATCCACACCGTGAATTCCCATTCTGTACATATGGTCAACAGCATTGCCACCGCCGCCGCCTACCCCTATCACTTTTATGATAGAGTTCTGACCTTTAGGTATTTCTAGTGAAAAACTCATATTAATATTGGTGTATAATTAGGACATTAACTTAAACTTAATCAGCAGAAGCTAACTTACTACAAAAGTGGTTAATTAAATGGTTTAGTTCAAATACTTTAGCATAGACTTTTCCACATATCAACTATTTTATAATTAGTTATATACTTAGTATAACTTGTTTTTTAATTTACTTATTTTAATTGCTATAATCGTCAATATCCATACCGTCGCGAAGTATGCCTTTGCCTAATTTTTTCGCTTTGCCTATCAGTGAATCAATGGTAGTTTTCTTTGTTTTGCTGGTACTTGCTGTGTTAGACATTTGCGTTTCGAACTTACTATCTTCAATACCACGCATTACCAACCCTATACCTGTTGCATACATTGGGTTACGTAGATTATCAACTGTCGTCCCTAGGTTATTTAGATTTTGCTGTGGACTACCTAAACGAGCATCTAAACCTAATACCAGTTCAGCTAAACCAGTTATAGACTTCAATTGTGAGCCTCCACCTGTAATAACAATACCATTGTGCAGTTTTTTCTTTAATCCAGTGCAGCGAATTTCTACATCTATCAGGTAAAGTATTTCCTCCATTCTAGCTTGAATTACTTTAGCCAGATTGCTTTGGCTTATTTCTTTAGGTTGGCGATTGTTGTTACCATACATACTGATTATTGCGTTTTCATCAGTATCTGTATGTACAGCGTAACCGTGCTGCACTTTCAGCTGTTCAGCTATTCTATATATTAATTGACAAGCCTCAGCAATATCATCTGTTATCTTTTTACCACCTAATGGAATAATGGCAGTATGTTTTATAATGCCGTCTTTGTAAATGGCTAGGTCAGTGGTACCACCACCTATATCAATTAAGGCGACGCCACTTTCTTTTTCTTCTTGATTCAATACTGACATTCCACTTGCTATTGGCTCTAGAATTAGTTTATGCGACTCTATTCCTGCCTGCCTAACAGCTCTGTCTATATTTTCAATACTGTTTATCTTACTGGTAATAACGTGATAGAAACCAGTTAGCATAGATCCAGTCCTGCCTATTGGGTCTGAGATGTTAGTTTCTTGGTCAATACTGTAATCTTGAGGTATTATTTCTATAATGGTCTCTGTGGGGTCAGGCAAAATCATTTTTACATCGTGTTCCAACCTATCTATGTCCACTTGAGAAATTTCCTCCCTATTGTTTGGCCTCACTATTTGCATCATATGTCTAAAGCTGCCAATGTTTTGCCCAGCTATACCGACATATGCTGTTTTAATCTCAATATTGCTGGCTTGTGATGCAATTGCGATAGCTTCTCTAATGCTGTTTGCTGTTCTACCTATATTGGCTACAGTACCTCTACTTACGCCGTCGCTATTTACACGACCCATACCCAGAATGTCAATTTTACCGTGGTCATTTTCACGTCCAACAATTGCACATATTTTAGTAGTTCCAATGTCTAGTCCTACAATTAATGGTTTTTGATTTTCGCTCATATTTTTCTTATATTTTAGTTACGGGTAGCAACTATTTGATTACTATATTTTACGCTGATTAATTTATATTTATCCCAACCTACTATTGGGTATTTGGTTTTGTAGAAACTGACTAGTCTGGCAAACTTATTGTCAAGATTTTCACAATTTCCCAACTCAATCTCTGCCTCACCTAGCCTTGGTGTTACGTACATTTCCATTGCTCTATTATAGCTTATCTGCCCAATTAATGCGTTAGCAAATGAGTCTTTAGCTAGGTAATTTGAAACTACAAGCATACTGCTATCTAGTGTTTGATACGGTTTTTGACCTTTTAGTAATTTTGCGGAGTCTATGCTGATGCTATTTGCAATAGGTACAAGCGCTGTAAAACTTTTACTAATAGGTAGTTTAACACCATTTTCGTCTACGTAATACTGCTTACCATCAGGTAATATTACCCTTAAAATAGGCCGCTTTTGCTCTATATAAATAGTCAAAATACCTTTCATATCTATGCTGGCTTCAACCTGTAATACATAAGGGTTTCGCTTTATTTGTCGCTCTAGTTTGGCAAGGTTAATTTCAGTAACTTGTATTTCTACAAGTGGTTTTTGGTCAATTCTTTTTAGAATACCGAGCACTTCAGCTTGACTAATAAATTGCTCACGTTGCAAATCGGAAATCTTTATGACAACACCTTTGCAATACCTGGCTTCGTGGTTGATAGCTGCAAATGAAGCCAAAACTATTAGCGCAATTGGTAAACTTATTACCAATCCATATTTAATAATGAATTGTTTTAGTTTTTTCATTCTTTTTTGGCTCTTTTCAGGTTGGTTAAATGTTCAGCAATTGGTTGAACTAATTTATCTATGTCGCCTGCACCTAGGGTGACTATCACTCTATTGCTAGTGTTTGACAAGTGCTGGAATAATTTATCTTTTTCTAAAATTTGCACCTTTTCTGATGGTATTAAATCAGCAATTATTTGGCTAGTTACCCCAGCTATAGGTAATTCTCGTGCAGGATAAATAGGTAGTAATATAACCTTGTCAGCTAAGTCTAAGGCTTTGGCAAAACCCTCTGCAAAATCGCGAGTTCTAGAGAATAAATGTGGTTGAAACACAACAAGAATCTCTTGGTCAAGGTATAGTTTTTTTACAGTAAGTATAGCTGCTTCTATTTCTGTTGGGTGGTGTGCATAGTCGTCTATTAGCACCAAATCATTGTTTTGTACTATTGTCTGAAATCTGCGATACACTCCGTGAAAATTTTCTAAGTTGCTACTTATCTCATTTGGCGAAAGCGTGTTGCTTAGCTTGTTTTTATCTAAAGTATAAACTGCGAGTATGGCTGCGCACGCATTTAAGATGTTGTGATTACCTGCTACATCAGTAACCACATTTTGTACTGTTTTATTACCTAGTAACGTATAGTCAAACTGAAATCTATTGCTATGTACACATACATTCGCAACGCTCAGTTCACTTTCGGTCTTTGTACCGTATTTCAGTACATTGCAGACTAATGAAGTAAGAGAAGGCAACATAGCTAAATCATGAATGATTAGAGTGCCGTCGTCTTTTACCCTTTTGCTAAATGCATCAAATGCGTCTATTACACCAGCTGCATCTCCATATATATCTAAATGATCTGGCTCAACAGATGTAATGATGGCAATGTCTGGACTAAGTTGTAAAAATGATCTATCAAACTCATCAGCCTCTACTACTACTATCTGAGCTGCGCCAGAACTTGGTCTAATAAAATTCGAATTACTATTTGCGGTAATGCCACCTAAAAATGCGTAATGGTCTATTCCTAATGCAGTAAGTAAATAACTGATGCATGCACAAGTACTTGTTTTGCCGTGGGTTCCAGCTACTGCTACACAATATTTATCCTTAGAAACTTCTGCTAAAAACTCTGCTCGTTTAACAACCGTATAGCCTTGATCTATAAACCAGTTATACTCGGTGTGGAGTATGGGTACGGCTGGTGTATATACTATAAGCGTATTTTCTTTAGAGGAAAGAGTGGTAAAACTTAATGGAATTAGCTGGATATCATCTTGATAATGTATTGAAGCGCCCTCTTTACTTAATAGTTCTGTTAGTTTGGTTTCAGTTAAATCATAACCTGCGACACATTTACCTTCGCTAATACAGTATCTGGCTAAAGAAGACATACCTATGCCACCTATTCCTAAGAAATAAACTTGAGAATATGTATTGGGTGCCTGCATTATGCTTTTCTTTTATTTTCTATTAGATTTATGGCTATTTCAACTATTTCTTTTGCTGCATTTGGCTTGGCATAGGCGTAAATTTTATGACTTAGACTTTCACATCTAGCGTTATCTTCTAACAATTCGATAAGAGTTGGTATTAGTACATCTTTTGCTTCTGCATCTATTACTAGTATTGCAGCTTCGTTTTTTACCAGAGCCATTGCATTCTTAGTCTGGTGGTCTTCGGCTACATTTGGAGATGGAACTAATATAACTGGCTTGGCCAGTAGGGCCAATTCACTAATAGATATTGCACCTGCACGACTGACTACTACATCAGCCAAGGCATAGGCATAATCCATTTTCTCAAGGTAACCTAACATTTTTACATTGCTAGGTAATTGATTTTTGATTTCTAATTCTAGGTTAGAATAATTGTTTTTACCCGTTTGCCAAATGAATTGATAACCACTACTTGCCAGAGTAGTTAGCCAAGCTTTCATACTTTCATTTAAAGTTCTAGAACCCAAACTTCCACCCATTATCAGGGCAGTTTTGGTGTTAGCGTCTAGTGAGAAATATTCAGATGCTGTTGCTCTAATTTGCTTTAAATCAGCTTGATTTAAGTTGAAGTTTCTAAGAGGATTACCAGTTAGTGCTATTTTATGAGCAGGGAAGAATTTCTCCAATCCTGGATATGCCAAACAAATGGAATCTACCTTTTTACCTAATATTTTATTTGTAACGCCTGGATACGAGTTTTGCTCTTGTATTAGGCTGGGATATCTCAGTCCAATAGCCAGTCTAAGGGTTGGACCAGTAACATAGCCACCTACACCAATCACGATGTCTGGTTTAAATGTTTTAAATGTTTTTCTGAGGCTAAATATTGCTCTAAGTATTTTGAACGGCAAGCTTAAGTTCTTAAGTAAATGCTTGCGGTTGAATCCGGCTATGTCTATTCCCACTATTTGGTAACCAGCTTGGGGTATTTTTTCCATTTCCATTCTGCCATTTGCCCCAACAAATAGAACCTCAGCATCGGGATGCTGAAGTCTTAATTCATCAGCTATGGCTAGGGCTGGGTAAATGTGTCCACCTGTACCACCTCCACTTATAAGGAATCTATATGGATGTATTATTGTCATACAGGCAGGGTATTAATTTCATCTTTTGTTTCATTAGGTTCTATAGACCTGCTAACGCTGAGTATGATACCAAAGGTGAATGAAGTGAATAACATAGATGTACCACCCATACTAACTAAAGGTAGTGCTAAGCCGGTAACGGGTAAAATGCCGACAGCAACACACATATTAACCAATGCTTGAAGCGTGAGGCTAAAGCATAATCCTACCGCCAACAAAGCACCAAAGGCTTTAGGACTTTTAATGACTATTTTTATACCTCGATAGAGTAGTACTAGATAAAGCATCATACAAAATGCACTGCCAAATATGCCGTACTCCTCTACAATGATGGCGAAGATGTAGTCACTGAATGGGTTGGGTAAAAAATTCTTTTGAATGCTGTTACCTGGACCTTTGCCAATGACACCACCTGTACTTACGGCTATCTTAGACTTTAGGGCTTGGTCAGATTCTTTCTCTTCATTGCTAAAGCTTTGAATACGTTTTACCCAAGTGTTAACCCTTGCTATTTGAATACCTTGCACTTTACTAACTGCATACGCTAAGTATATAAATGAACTGGCCGCTATCAACATAGCCATTACAATTAATGTAATGTGTTTGATACTCGCCCTACCAACAAACATTATAAGTAAGCAAGACAAGAATAGAATGGCTGCTGTAGATAAGTTGCTGGGAAATATGATGATGCAAATAACGAAGACAGGCAACATTAGGGGGAGAGTAGCCTTTTTAAAGCTTTTAATTACCTCTTGTTTTCTAGCTAGGTTTCTAGCTGTAAACATAATTAGAGCAACTTTAGCAAAGTCTGAGGGCTGGAAAGTTAATCCCAGTCCTGGAATTTTAAGCCAACGCTCGGCACCATTTACACTTTCCCCAAACACATATACGGCTAACAGTAATGGTACACTGACAAACAAAAATACCCGACTAAGCCCAGCATAGTACCGATAGTTCATACGGTGGGCATACACCGTAACTATAAAACCCAGTAGAATCATAACCAAATGGCGGAGTAAATAAAACTCCATATTACCATTTTGTAATTTATAGGAAATGCTGCTGGTAGAACTATACACCAATAGCGCACTAACCAAGTATAGCAAGATAAGTATCATCCAAATGATAATATCTCCCTTTAGATGGGTTAATAAATACCGTAAAATGGAATTAGCTCGCTGCATTACAGTAGGGTTCTCTACTTGCATTGCTGCTTGTGCTAAGGCTTCATTTATGGGTACGTTTTGTGGGCGCATATTGGGCTAATTCTATTGTTTAATATCTAATTATAGACTTAGTACAGCATTTTTAAACTGCCTACCTCTGTCCTCATAATTCATAAATAAGTCAAAGCTGGCACAAGCTGGAGATAATAAAATTGCGTCACCCTCACTAGCAAAGCTGGCTGCAAGTTTTACAGCTTCCTTCATACTCGTAGTGCTAACTATTCTATTTACCTCATTAGTGAAGGCTTCTTCTAATACTTTATTGTCTTTACCTAGGCAGATTAGTACTTTTACTTTTTCACGCACCATTGGTTTAATTTGCTCATAGTCGTTGCCTTTGTCTATGCCGCCAGCTATCCAGATGGTTGGTCTATTCATACTTTCTAGTGCGTACCAAGTACTGTTTACATTCGTGGCTTTACTATCATTTATATATTCCACGTTTCCAATTCTGGCTACTGTTTCCAGCCTATGCTCTACATTTTGGAAGCTTTTTAAACTTTCACGGATTACGTCTTTACGCACTTCCATAATTTTACTTGCCAAACTGGCCGCCATAGTGTTATAGCGATTGTGTGTACCTCTTAGTGGGTTTTCATCTATTTTCATAACAACTTCATTTTTTTCTTTTATGCCTATGTATAGGGTATCATCCTTAATGAATGCACCCGGAAAAACTTCTTTATGTTGACTAATGGGCAGCATTTTAGCACGTATGCTTAGCTTCTTCAGTTGCTCTGTAATTACATTATCATCTATGTTGTAGATGAAGTAGTCAGACTCGTTTTGTGGTGCGACTATTTTAAATTTCGAATCAATGTATTGACTCATATCATAATTGTACCTATCTAAATGATCAGGGGTAATATTTAGCAATATGCTGACTTCATTTCTAAAGCTGTGGGTGTCATCAAGTTGAAAGCTACTCAACTCTAGTACATAGTAGTCAAAGGAATCTTCTGCTACGCTTCTTGCAAAGCTTTTTCCTATGTTTCCTGCTAGTCCTACATTTAGCCCTGCTTCTTTTAATATATGGTAGGTTAAACTGGTGGTGGTGGTTTTGCCATTTGTTCCGGTTATGCCAATGCATTTTGCAGTACAGTATGCTCCAGCAAACTCAATCTCGCTTAAAATGGGAATTCCTTTTTCTATGGCTTTAGCAACTGGTTCAGCCTTGTGGGGAATTCCTGGACTCTTTATTATCGCATCAGCATTCAATATACGGTTTAGGCTGTGCATTCCCTCCTCCCACTCTATGCCGTATTTGTCTAATTCCTTTTTATATTCTACAGAAATAATACCTTTATCAGAGACCAATACTTTAATGCCTTTGGCTTGTGCTAGTATGGCAGACCCAACCCCACTTTCGCCTGCACCAAGTACTACTATACTGCTATATGTATCTGTTTTGGTCATTACAATTATCTCACTTTTAGGGTTATGATGGTAAGTAATGCTAGACCGACGCCGATTACCCAAAACCTACCTACTATCTTACTCTCGTGATAACCAACTTTTTGGTAATGGTGGTGTAAAGGCGACATTTTAAAGACCCTTCTACCTTCACCGTATTTTCTTTTGGTATATTTAAAGTAAGAGACTTGAATCATAACGGATAGATTCTCGATTAAGAAAATACCACACATTACAGGTATTAGCAACTCTTTTCTAACCATTAGTGCAATAATGGCTATAAGCCCGCCTAGTGTTAGGCTGCCAGTATCGCCCATAAATACTTGTGCTGGGTACGTATTCCACCACAGAAAGCCTACTAATGCACCCGCCATAGCACCTGTAAATATTACAAGTTCACCCATATTCGGTATGAACATAATGTTTAAGTATTTGGCAAAGAATGCATTCCCACTTACATAGGCGAATATGGCTAATACAGATACTATAATAGCCGATACACCAGTGGCCAGGCCGTCTAATCCATCGGTAATATTTGCCCCATTGCTAACAGCAGCAATTATGAAGATACAAACAAATATGTAAAGTATCCAACCATAGTCAGCCAAGCCATTACTAATTCTGGCTAATATTTGACCATAGTCTAATTCGTGATTCTTTATAAAAGGAATAGATGTCTTAAGTGATTTATGCTCTGCTATTACCACAGCATTTTTAGAGCTGATTGTATCTACTATGACCATATTTTTATCTTTTGCCATCATATAATTGGCATCTGTGAGACTCATTCGCTCACGAATAGTAACATCTGGGTGGAAGTACAATGTTGTACCAACTAATAATCCTAATCCAACCTGACCAAGTAACTTAAATTTGCCTGCTAATCCTTTTTTATTCTTTTTAAATACTTTTATATAATCATCAATAAATCCAATTAGACACAACCAAACTGTGCTAATTAAGCATAACCATATATAAACATTATCTACTTTAGCAAATAACAGAGTAGGAATAAGTATCGCAGCAACTATAATGAGACCACCCATAGTCGGTGTCCCTTTTTTCTCCATTTGCCCCTGTAGGCCTAGGTTCCTTATTTCCTCGCCTACTTGTTGCTTCTGTAAGAATCTGATAATACGTTTGCCCATACCTACTGATATAAACAAACTGCCAAGTAGCGCCAACATAGTACGGAACGATATAAACTCAATTAGACCAGTGCCTCTAAGTGAGGTATTTAAGTTTAACCAATGTATTAGATAGTACAGCATTTGAGTTTATTTATTACTATTGTTTACTAGGTTAGACAATTCCTCAAAAACAACCACTTTATCATCAAATGGGTATTTAACTCCGTTTATTTCTTGGTAAGTTTCGTGCCCCTTACCTGCTATTAGTATTATGTCACCAATTGAAGAGAGGCTTACTGCTGTGCGAATAGCCTGCTTACGATCGGTAATTCTTAATGCAAATGCTTTAGCTGAAGCTGATAGCCCAGATTCCATATTGTCAAGTATGGTTTCAGGATTTTCTGTACGTGGATTGTCTGATGTGAATACAACTTTATAAGAATGCTCTACAGCTATTTTGGCCATTTGTGGTCTTTTGCTGGTGTCTCTATCTCCTCCGCAACCGATTACCGTATATACCTTTTTACCGTGTACGTTTACTTCCTCTATATTTTTCAATACATTGAGCAGTGCATCTGGGGTGTGGGCATAGTCAACTATAGCAATTCTATCTGCTACGTGAATGATGTTAAATCGACCATTTACTTGAATTAAGTTGCTGATTGGTTCAGCTAATACATTTGCTTCCATACCCAAAAGCCTAGCAATAGCATAAACACAAGTAATATTATAAGCATTATACAATCCGCTGATTCTGGTGTGAATGGTCATACCATCTAGCTCAAGCACCATACCATATAGATCATTTTCTATTACTTTCGCTTTAAAATCTGCAGTGTTAGATAACCCATAGGTACTGCGCATAGCCTCAGAATTTTGAAGCATTATTTTGCCATTTTTATCATCTGCATTGGTTAGTGCCCAGGCTTCAGAATCTAATTGATCAAATAATGCTTTTTTAGCATCTCTATAATCAGCAAATGTGCCGTGATAGTCTAAGTGATCGTGTGTTAAATTAGTAAATGCAGCTAATTTAAATGGTAAACCATAAGTTCTATTCTGATGAATAGCGTGACTGCTTGCTTCCATAAATACAAAGTCTAACTCTGCATCTCTCATCTCAGCAAGTAATGCATTTAAACTCAATACATCTGGTGTAGTATGGGTAGCAGGTATGCTTTTTTCGGCTATAAAATTGCCCGCTGTGCTAATTAATCCACATTTATAGCCTAACTGAGTAAACAATTGGTACAAAAGGGTACAAGTAGTGGTTTTACCATTGGTACCTGTTACTGCGACTAAATCATAGTATGATGCTGGATTACCGTAGAAGTTTTTTGCCATTAGGGCAAGACTTACAGAGCAATTTTTAGAAACTATAAAAGTAATATCCGCATTAAGTTCAGAAGGTAATATAGAACATAATATTACTTTAGCCCCTAAATCCAATGCTGTTTGTATATAGTTGTGACCATCTACTTGAGTACCAGTCAGTGCTGCAAACAAATAGCCAGGCTTTACGAACCTGCTGTCTAATGCCATACCGTCAACTACAAGCTCTGTCGAGCCAATAATTTCTTGGGTTTTTGCACCTGATATGACGTGTAGAAGTATCATTTAATTGTACAGTTTTATTTCTATTGTTTTACCTTTTTGTAATATTTGATTTCCTGCAGGGAATTGTGCCTTTACTTTACCTTTACCTGAAAATCTGACTTTATAGCCTGCGTTTTCAAGTATATAAACAGCATCTGTTAATGTCATATTTAACACATCTGGCACCTGATTACTCACAGTACTGTAAGCGTTTAACTTAATATTACCATATTGTACAACTGGGCTTACCCAATTATTTTGCTCTGGGTTTACGTGTAGTTTTTTATTATCAGCATATACATTCGTCAGTTTGCTTAAGTGTACTTGATTTATTGCTTTAGGCAATGGAAGAGTATGTATGGGCGAGGTTGTGAATGCAGCTAGTGCATTGGTTGTCGTTGCTGTTCTAGCGTATATTCTGTCTGATATTTCTTTAAATATGGGTGCAGCTACAGCACTGCCATAGTAATTGCCATTTGTTGGGCAACTGACTACGATAAATATGGTATAAGCAGGCTTATTTGCTGGAAAATACCCGCAAAACGAACTTCGATATACCTTCTGATGATATTTGGTAGTGTCGTCAGATATTTGTGTGGTACCTGTCTTACCAGCTATTTGATATAAATCACTTTTTATGTTGTTAGCCGTTCCACGCTCAACCACGTCAACTAGCATTTTTTGTACTTGCTTTAATGTAGTTGGGCTACATATTTGTTGATTTATAACCTGAATAGGAAAGCTTTTTACCAATTGTCCAGCATCTCTAACTTCTGTTACAAATCTTGGCTTCACCATTACCCCATTATTAGCTACTGCATTGTAGAGAGTTAATATTTGTAGTGGCGATATTTCTAATTCATAACCAACACTCATCCACGGTAGGGTTACTCTACTCCAACTTGGGTCACTCGGTGACTTGATGTAGGGTTTTTTCTCACCCAATAAATGCAATCCAATTGGCTGATTTAGCTTCAGTTGAGAAATGTAGCTGGTGAATCGCTCAGGATATTTACCATACTTTTCATTAACCAGTTTACTGATAGCTACATTACTACTTAGGGCGAACGCGTCTTCCAAACTTACTTCATTCAGACCCAATTTACTATCGTGCATACTTTGACCATAGTACTGTATTTCACCACCATTAGCATCAATTATGGTTTTACTAGTTGCCATTTTGTGGTCTAGCAATGCCATTATACTTACCAATTTAAAGGTACTACCAGGCTCCATCACCCTGCCAATTGCATAATTATAGTCTTCAGAAAATGTACCGTCTGTATTTTGACTTAGGTTGGCGATTGCTTTTATATTGCCATTTGCTGTTTCCATTACTATAGCACAACCATATCTAGCATTGTTGGTAACCAATCCGTGTCGTAGTGCATTTTCAGTTATATCTTGAAAATTAACGTCTAGAGTGGTATATACATCTTGCCCGTCTATAGGGTCTTGCTCATTTTCTTCTGTAATTGGAATCCAAATATTGCCTGGTACTTTTTGTACTCGTCGTTTCCCTATTTTTCCATTTAAATAATAATTAAAGGCGCCTTCTAATCCTACTGGGCTGCTACCATCGCTTAAGTAACCAATGGTTCTATAACACAATTGATTAAAAGGGTGTATGCGTCTATTTTTTTGCTCAGTTCTTAATCCACTTTTATATCTACCCAATTTGAATATGGGCATTTTTTTCATTTCACTTATTTGCGTATGGGTTAAGCCACGTTGCAATAAAAGGTATCTATTGTGATTTTGTCTGGCTTGTGTTAGGTCATTTTTCCAAGTCATTACTGACTTATCAGGGAAGAAGGAAGCCAATTCAAAACAAAGCGAGTCTATTTGACTATTCCAATCTTTTTGTTTAAGTAGTGTTGCATCAAACCTGGCCTCATATATCGGTACAGATGTAGCCAATAAACTTCCATCTACGGCATATATATTTCCCCTAATGGGGGGGATATTCTCAATTTTTACATCAAGACTGTCACTCATTTTTTGCAAATAGCCACGTTTTACCGTTTGCAATTGCCCGATTCTAAATAGAACAGCTAAGAAGCCGAATACTATTAAGCCAAATGCAATGTAAACCCGCCAAAGTATTTGCTTTTTAATATTCAAGCTCTACCTCCTTTTTACTTTGGGCTATTATAAGTTTTTGCGGGGGTGTAGTCAATGCTTTTATACCATACTTTGATATTTCCTTTACCACTTCGCTTTGCATCGATTTATTACTGCGCTCTGCATTTATAGTTTGATAATCAGCTTTTAAGTCCTTTACCTCTTTGCGCAGTTTATCCATTTTAGCTAAAGTCCTTTCACCGTAGTGTCTGTTAGCAATGTAGAAGAACGCCCAGATTACTATAAACATAATGTTAAATAGCTGATTGTGAGCAGTCTCTCTGCTAATAGTTATGCCTGGCAGTCGAATAGCGGAAGCAGCAATTGGTTTGGGCGAAGCTTTCTCTTGTTTCGGCTTATTAATTAGTATGTTGGACTGCCTCATTAGTTTATTTCATTTTTAATCGCTACTCTCAGTTTGGCACTGCGAGAACGTGGGTTGGTAGAAATTTCTAATTGGCTGGGCTGTTTTATTTTAACAGTATTATATATGTGATTGACATTGCCATATATACTATGTTGCGCATCATCAGTAGCATTTGAGCGACTAAGATGTTTCTTTACAATACGGTCTTCTAGACTGTGATAAGTCAATATTACTAATCTGCCACCAGGTGCCAATATGTTTTCGCAGTGGATTAGAAACTCCTCTAGTGAATTTAATTCCTCATTTACGGCTATTCTTAAGGCCTGAAAAATTGGGGCTAAGTATTTTTTAATTGGAATGCTATGAGGAACTACTTCTTCACAAATTGCTATAAGTTGTCCGGTCGTTACTATTGGTTTTAGCGTTCTCAACTCGCCAATTCGTTTAGCAAGAGTTGCTGCATTTTTCACTTCTCCATATTTGCTAAATATGATTTGTAATTCAGCTACTGGGGTGTAGTTAATTAGATCGCTTACAGATGTTTTAGACGCTATGTCCATTCTCATATCTAATGGAGCATCATATCTAAAAGAGAATCCTCTTTCCTCTGAGTCAACCTGATGACTGCTAATCCCCAAATCAGCAAGTATGCCTTGAACTGGGGTAAACCCTAAAAAATCTGCATAGTTTTGCAGACAATTGTAATTATGGTGTATTAATGTGAGCCTATTATCATCAATTATATTATTTAGTGCATCTGAGTCTCTGTCAAAGGCTAAGAGTTTATCGTTAGATGCTAAATTCTTTAGTATTTCTTTGCTATGACCGCCACCACCAAACGTCGCATCAACAAATGTACCCCCTGTATTTAGTTGAAGGGCATCAATGCACTCCTGCAACATCACTGGTTGGTGATAGACATTAGCTTGATTGAGATCCATAGTATTGCTATTAAATGATTATGTTGCCCATTACTTCTTCCGCCATAGACGAAAAATCATCTGGTTCTTCATTTAACATCTTTTCATAAATGGATTTATCCCAAATCTCCATTTTATTGATGTTTGCAGTCATAATCATATCCTTTTGTATACCAGCGTACTCTTTAAGAGTTTTAGGTAGTAAAAGCCGGTTAGCACTATCTAGTGTAAGTTCTGTGGCACCCCTATAGAAATGGCGCACGAAATCTCTATTCTTTTTAACAAACTGATTAAGTTGAGAAATCTTCTCTACCAATTGGTTCCATTCATATTTGGGATATAGTACTAGACAATTTTCTATCCCCCTGTTTATTACAAATGTATCTGACTGTTCATTAGGCAGTTGCTTTTTCAACATAGCAGGCAGAATGAAGCGAGACTTGTCGTCTAGCTTGCATTCGAATTCACCTAATAGTTGAGTTGACATACCTTGTTACAGAAATATGGTGCTAAGATACCAACTTTCACCACAATACTCCACAATTCCCCACCTATATTTTTTCCACAATTATCTCTTAAAATCTGTGAATAAGTACTTATATTATGTTGATATACCCAGTGGTAATAGAATGTTAAAAGTATTGTTGATCTGTGTAAAACTTTTGGTGCTTGAAATTAAAATCAATGAAATTGACAAAACTCAATTAAAAGTGGGGGAGAGTGGATATAAAGTGGGGTAATGTGGAAGCTTCTAGATTAAACCCATCGAGATATGAATCCAAATATGATTACGGAATGTGAAAACATAAAAAAAGTTAGAAGTCTTAAATCAGAATAAAAAATGCAAGGGCCAAGTAACATGGCCCCTGTGAATAAACTGAAATAATGTATGTGATATACTGAAGACAGAACAAATATATAGATAATTCACCTAACCATTGCTATATGTTAGACGTCTCATTGAAAAATATACAAAAAATTTGTATAAAACGTTGATATGTAGCATAATACGATTATAGTGGAAAGACACTTTACTTAAAGGTGTGGGTATTAGGCAAAGATTTTTAAAAAATGTTTATATGTAATTAATAGTGTATTAAATTGACATACAGCATATTGTATTACTTATTGCTGTTTTTATATTACCTTTTCAATGTATTTATACCTAAATTGCGATATTAATATCAATAACTAATATATGCTGAATAGCATTTTTGCAATTGCAATGCCAGGAGGTCCCGAATTAATCTTAATATTCGGAGTAGTTTTACTCATATTTGGAGGAAAGAAAATACCTGAATTAATGAAGGGTGTAGGTAAGGGTATGAGAGAGTTCAATGATGCCAAGGACAATGTAAAGCGAAGCATAGAAGATGGTATGAAAGAACCAGAGGTTAAGAAAACTGAAGATCAGAAAATAGCGGAGGCTACACCACCATTAGAATTAGATACTAACGGGGAAAATGGTGCATTAACTGTAGAAGAACCTAAACCTGAATTACCTAACGACAAGGATAGCAACGATCTGCCAAAAGGCTAAGACTAAATTTCTTATATTTCATACATAAGATCTGTGCTACACATATCTCTAAACTTATATTGTGATTAGAAGAACATTTCAAAATTTACAGAAAGAAATACAGGCAGGGAATAGAACTGTGCAAGAAGAGGTCGCTGAATTTCTAAAAAATATTGAAGAACAAAAACACTTAAACGCCATAATAGAAGTCTATTCAGATGAAGCTATACTAAAAGCTAAAGCAATTGATGAAAAAATAAAAGCAGGGACTTCTGGCAAGCTGGCTGGAATGGTAATCGCCATTAAGGATAATATATGTTACAATAGGCACGAGGTAAATGGCGGCAGCAAAATATTAGAAGGCTTTGTATCTCAATATGATGCAACTGTAGTAAAGAAGTTATTGGCAGAGGATGCAATATTTATCGGTAGAGCCAATTGTGACCAATTTGCTATGGGTAGCAGCAATGAAACCAGCGTTCACGGCAATGTATTGCACCCAGAGAATAATAGTAAAGTACCTGGAGGTAGTAGTGGTGGTAGCGCTGTAGCAGTTGCGGCAGGTTTATGTCACGTTGCCCTAGGTAGTGATACTGGCGGCAGCATTAGACAGCCAGCATCGTTTTGCGACCTAGTAGGTATTAGACCAACATATAGCCGAGTAAGTAGATATGGATTATTTGCATTTGCTAGCAGTATGGATCAAATTGGCCCATTGGCTAATAATGTGTATGATGCGGCGATAACACTAGAGGTAATGGCAGGTGGAGATGAAGAAGATGCAACAGTAAGCCACCGCCCTGTACCAGAATACAGCAAACTAAGTACAAATAAAGGTCAATATAACATTGCCATACTTAGCGAATGCGTGCAAGCTGAGGGTCTTGACCCAGAGATTAAATCAGCATTTACTCAATTAGAATTTGATTTAATCGCAGCTGGACATACTGTAAATAAAGTATCCTTCCCTTGGTTAGACGTTATGGTGCCGATATATCAGGTACTATCAACAGCAGAAGCTAGTAGCAACTTGAGCAGATATGCTGGTATGACATACGGCTATAGAAGTCCTGAGGCTAAGAACCTAGAGGAAGTAATAAATATGTCTCGAAGCGACGGTTTTGGCAAGGAAGTGAAACGTAGAATAATGTTAGGCACTTTTGTATTAAGTGAGGGATACTATAATGCCTATTATGGTAAAGCAATGCAGGTAAGACGCTTAGTGAAGGAATATACCGAGCAAATGCTAAAGGAGTACGATTTTATTATGTTACCAACTGCACCAAGCACCCCATTTGCTATAGGTGAAAATATGCACGACCCAATCCAAATGTATTTGGCTGATATATTTACCATCCAAAGCGTTTTGGCTGGAAACCCTTCTATATCGTTGCCATTATGGCGACATAGTAATGGTTTACCATTTGGCTTGCAGGTAATGGGTGATTTTTTTAAAGAAGATGAGCTCTTAAGTTTCTCTAAAATGGTCTTAAATGACTTTAAAAAAAATGAAGAGAATGATTAAAATGAAAATCAAAACATCAATAAGCTTGGCATTTGGTATTATTACCAGTTTGGCAATATTGAATAGTCATAAAGCACTAGCGCAAGACAAAGACGGCAAGGTAATTACCGAGCCAGAGGCTAAGGAAGCCGTAAAGCGCACAAAACCCATTCTTGATAACCTGGACAGTTTGTTGGTGTTGTGGTATGTAAAAGGAAACGCAAGTGCAAAAACCAAACGTGCCCAAAATGTAAGAGGATACAAGGAAGGTGAAATACCACAATTTACAGACAGCGTATATGCAGAGCGCCTGCGAATGATAGAAAGCCCGCTGCCATTTACCTATAACAGTACTGTAAAAGCTTATATAGATCTATACGCTTATAGAAAGCGTGCACAAGTAGAGAAAATGCTTGGTATAAGTGAATACTATTTCCCAATAATGGAGGAAATATTTGACAGGTATAAAATGCCCGTTGAGATAAAGTATTTATCTATAGTAGAGAGTGCTCTAAATACCAGAGCTGTGAGTGTAGTGGGTGCTACAGGTCTATGGCAGTTTATGTACTCTACCGGTAAAATGTATGACCTAAAGGTAAATAGCTACGTTGACCTAAGGAAAGACCCAGTAAAATCTACAGAAGCAGCAGCCAAATATTTAAGAGATTTACATAATCTATTTGGTGATTGGTTTTTAGCTATCGCAGCATATAACTGTGGGCCTGGAAATGTAAACAAAGCGATAAGAAGAAGTGGTGGTAAACGTACATTTTGGGAGATTTACAGATATTTACCAATTGAAACTAGAGGATATGTACCTGCATTTATAGCAGCTACCTATGTGTTTACCTATCACCAAGAACATAATCTTTATCCTGTTGAGATTTCTCTACCTACGCTGACTGATACGGTTATGGTAAATAGAGATATAAACTTTAAGGTACTGTCAAATGGATTAGACATTTCAATGGATTTGTTAAAAGACTTAAATCCACAATATAAAATGGGTATTATCCCTGGTCGTGGTAAAAGCTATACTTTGGTATTACCAATTAAAAGCGCAAGCCTGTTCGTTTCTTTAAGTGATTCACTATATGCAAAATATGCTGGTCAATTACCAGAAGATATAGGTGCAAACTTTGACAGAAACTCAATTACACCCATTAGAAGGACAAAGCCGACAGCAACAGCTACTGTAACCAATACAGCAGATAAAAAGAGAATTACCTATCTGGTAAAGAGCGGAGACAATATTGGTATTTTGGCTGACGTGTATGATGTTTCTGTGAGTGATATAAGACGTTGGAATAAACTAAGGAAAAATCAATTGCTACGCGGACAAAGGCTAATCGTTTATATACCAGCTAATCAAACTGAGTACTATAATAAGATTAATAAAATGACTCAGTTGCAAAAAAAGCGACTAAGCCAAATAGAGCCAGATTTTATTGGTAAAAATGAAACAGGAAATGTAGATAACGCTAATCCGGGGGATAAAACTCTAGTAGCAGCACCTATAAAAAAGACGGGAACAACAGTCCAAAAAAAAAGTCCAAACGAAAGTACTACACAAAAAAAAGAGCTACAAAAGGTACAAAACACGCAAAAAAAAGAAGAAGTTAACGATGACGATAAAAATGAACCGCAATACACAAGTTATGTTGTAAAAAGGGGAGATACATTCTGGAATCTAAGCCAAAAATTCGGAATAAAAGTAGAAGATTTAAAGAATGATAATGGGTTAAAAGTAGCCCAAGATTTGAAAATTGGATTGAAAATTAAGATTAGGAAACCTTAATTTTTCTCTACTTTTTGTAAGAATACGAAACCAGCTTTTGAGCCTAATACCTTTAAGTTTGGATGATTTTTCTTAACATCTTCAAGTCTATTTACCTTAGTAATTACGTATAGAGGTTTACTAAGCGGTTTGCTTAGTAAAGTGTAAACATCTGGCTGAATTGAATCTGCCGAAGCCTGTTTATTTGAGTAGAAATATTGTGCATAGCTTTTATAGCCAATTACTTCTATGTAGCAATCTTCCTTTTTAGATTGTATTTCTATAAAATTTACAGCTGCTGCTTGGGAAAATTTCTCTATTCGCTCGGGAATTAATAACATAGTCGTAAAATACACACCAGCCATACCTAACAATAAAACGTGAACGCCTACATATCTGGTTCTTGACTGGAATAGCAATACCGAAGATACCAGCAATACCAAAAAGAATAAACAACCAGGTATAAAGTGATACCAATAGAATGGAACTGACACCTGAATGGCAGCCAAACTATATTCATCGTGTAACAAGGGCTTAATCCAGTTGATATTCATACCCACTAGCGGAATTGCTGTAAATGCCAATGTTAGAATGAACCCTAGAAACAGCATTGGAATCCAAAGCCCGGCTTGATTGAATTTTACACCTCTATTTAGTATTTTATGCAGGGTATAGGCTGCTAAATAGGTAATAGGGAAATAGCATAGAGAACTGTAATGTACTATCTTGGTCTTAACAATGCTAAATAATATCAAGTGCACCAATAACAATATGGTGAACCAAAGCCGCATATTTCTAGCTTCGTACTTGTCTGAAAGTTCGTTTTTAAAGGCTGGGAATATGAAAATAGATGCAGGAAATACCCCAATCAATAATACTACCCAATGATACCAGAAGGGCTGCCCGTGCCCGGCGTCGCCGGTGGTAAATAGCCTAATTTGATATTCTATAAATGTCTGAATAAACCAAGGACCATTGGCTATAGTTTCCGGTAAAAACCAAATACAACTTACCAAACCGGACACTAGGAAAAACAAGAATAGATATTGGAACCTAAGGAAAGGTCTAAACCTATTGATAATCCAAAACATAAGCAGACACAAGATTGCGTCTAACATAGCAACCGGACCCTTAGTTAAAATAGCCAAGCCTATAAATAATCCAGCTAAAGCGCTGATGCCCAATCTGCGACTCTCTAATGTGTTTTTTAGGTTAGTAAGTCTGCTAAATTGGAATATGCCTAGAAATATGAATAGATTAAATAAAGGATCTATAATGCCTGACTTGAAGTAGAAGAATGGTAATAACGAGCCTATGTAACACAAAACCCAAAGCCTAGCGAATGGCCTGTCTATTTGTCTGAAACCGATATAATACAAAATAAGTAAAGTAAGTATGCCAGCTAACGCATTTGGCAACCTAGCGGCGAACTCATTTACTCCAAATATCCACATTGACCCAGCCTGCAGCCAGATGAACAAAGGTGGCTTTTCCCAAAAGGGTTGAAAATTTATCTGAACTCTAGAGTAATTCCCAGTTACTAGCATTTCTCTAGCTGACTCTGCGAAATTGATTTCGTCCCAATCAAATAAATGGACCCAATCCAGAAATGGAATGAATAACAATGAGCCAAGTATAACTATGATTAAGAAACTTCTGAGACTCATATCAACTGATGGGAATTATGACTTTTGCTTGCGTTTAAAATAACGAAGGTAATTAGCAAATCTGTTTTGATGTATATAAAGCCCGTAAAACACTATAAAAGCAAACAAACATCCCAATACAAAGCCTGCAAATACATCGGTGAAATAGTGTTGCGCTAGGTATATCCTACTCCAAGCAACTGCTACAGCCAATACTGCGAGCAATGCATTAAGCCAAGACTTATTATAGATTAAGATGAGTAAGCCTGCAACTACAAATGCTGTAGTGGTATGCCCACTGGGAAAACTATTGTTAGAGTACAGCTGATAGCCCATAACGGTGTGGAGGTCAGGGCTTAATTGATACTGCACCCAAGGGCGCTGATGATTTGTAAATACCATTCGCTTTAGCAGTTGAACTGTAATGCCAGATAATGCATAGGCTAATAATATTCCTATACCTAATCTTTTATCTTTAATAATTAATAACAGTATTATTCCCAATACAATAGCCGTAGTGCCATCACCTAGAATAGTAATGTAGGGCATTAAAACATCTAACCAACTGGTATGGATAGAATTGATTGCCAAGAACAATTCATCTGTGGGATATAATGAAAACAATAACAAAGCACAGCTTAATACCAATCCCACAAAAAGCAGAAAAGCAATAATGTTATTTTTAGGCTGCTGCATATATTCATTACAAATATAAGTAGCCATCCTGCTGTGATATGATGTAAATTAATTTGGCTTGTTTCGTATTTTAAATGTGGAATGTGTGGAAAAGTTGCGAAATACCTAATGAATCTGCACATAAACTAGGTAAAAGTGAGATTTAAGGATTTTCAATATTTTGACGCTCTATATTTGTTCAAATGGAGGGGTCTTTCACCATATTATCGGTACAAAATTTAAGCGTAAGCTTTGGGTCTAAGCAGGGTTTTCACAAGGCTGTTGACCATATTAGTTATGATTTGCATCAGGGGAAAACTCTTGGAATAGTAGGAGAGAGTGGCAGTGGGAAAAGTGTGAGCAGTTTAGCCATTATGCGCCTATTACCTACCCCGCCTGCAAAAGTAGAGGCTACTGGAATTACCCTAAATAGCGAAAGTGAGTCAATTTCTATATTAGGGCTTAGCGATTCTAAAATTAGAAATATCAGAGGGCGACGTATCGCAATGATTTTTCAAGAGTCGATGACCAGCCTAAACCCAATAATGACTGTAGGTTACCAAGTTATGGAACCTATGATGAAGCATTTGGGCTATAGAAAATCTCAAGCATTTACCGAAGCCGTTAAGATATTAGAGCAAGTACGACTGCCCAACCCTGAGCAAATAATGGGCAGATACCCACACCAACTAAGTGGAGGGCAAAAGCAACGAATTATGATTGCTATGGCGATAAGCTGTAAACCAGATGTATTAATAGCTGATGAGCCGACAACTGCACTTGATGTAACGGTTCAACGCAGCATAATTGACCTGCTAAAACAACTGCAAGCCGAAATGGGAATGAGTATGATATTTATAACCCACGATCTAGGCGTAATAGCAGAAGTAGCTGATGATGTAGCGGTAATGTACGGGGGCAAAATGCTAGAATATGGCACTGTAAATGAGATACTTCATCACCCAAAACATCCTTACACTCAAGCCTTATTGGCCTGCCGGCCACCGATTAATATAAAGCTAAGAAGGTTGCCGATAGTAGCCGACTTTATGCACACAACACCAGAGGGTGAATTAATAAACACAGGCAAAGGAATAGAAGAAATGTGGCTGGAATTGACTGTAATAGAACAGAATGTACAACCTAAGTCTAATGAACCAATACTAGTAGTGCAGGGGCTAACTGTAAACTATAAACAAGGTAAGCACATAGTAAATGCTGTAAATAATGTAAGCGTACAAGTAAAGCGCGGGGAAGTACTGGGACTAGTAGGTGAAAGTGGCTGTGGTAAAACGACATTAGGTAGAAGCATAATAAGACTGGTAGAGCCAAGTGCAGGAACAATATTGTTTGATAAAAATGACGTTGCTAGCCTAGATGGGAGGCACTTAAAGGCTATGCGCAAACGAATGCAAATCATATTTCAAGACCCGTACAGTAGCCTAAATCCAAAATTAACTGTGGGTTACGCCATTACAGAGCCGATGTTGGTACATAATCTACATCACAATAAACTGGGAAGGCGGGCTGCTGCTGTTGAATTGCTAAATCAAGTTGGCATACCAGCCAGTGCAATGCAAAAATATCCGCACGAGTTTAGTGGAGGGCAACGACAAAGAATTTGCATAGCTAGAGCATTAGCAGTGCAACCAGATTTCATTATTTGCGATGAAAGTGTATCTGCGCTAGACGTAAGTGTACAAGCTCAGGTACTAAATCTGTTAAATGAATTGAAGGAGCGTTTGAGTTTAACCTACATTTTCATCAGTCACGATATGGGTGTGGTGAGATTTATGAGTGATCATATTGCCGTAATGAAGCAAGGCGAAATAGTTGAATATGGAGAGGCAGATAAGGTGTTTTTTACACCACAGCAAGAATATACAAAATCTTTAATTCACTCAATATTGGTGTAATATTTTATTATTATTCGCCTATTTTTGAGTAAATATTTTATATGAAGACTAAGCATATGCTAAAAAATTTAAGTTTCGCAATTCTATTATTTCTCGGCGCCAAATTGAATGCCCAAGTAATGACAATAGATCAAGCCAACAAGAAATTGCAAGGAAATTGGCGTATTACTAAAATACAAGAGGATCGGAAAGAAAGTAAAGAAGAAATTGAAGAAATGGGTAAGATTAGTATTACTTTTTCTAATAATTACTTAATGTTACAGAATGACGGTGCGGGTGGAATTACATTTTATCCTTATAATCTGAGTAGTAATCCAACAAATTTGTATATCCATTTATTAATGTATGCTGTTCGAATTACGACATTAAAGGACAAAAATATAGAAGCTTCCTTTGATATAAATAATGTTGAGAGGAGTGCCGTTTTAGAAAAGACTACAGTTAAAGTGAATATGCACGATACACTTCAAAAGACCCTTACAAATAGATTTAATGTAACAAAAACAGAAAAGTATAATGAAGATTATTTAGAACAAGTAGAAAAGCCTACTAATGAATTGGTCATATTGAAAGAAGGCGGAGAGTTGGTTTATTTAGATACAGTTGGTACTTGGAAGCTGAATGCTAAAAATGAAATAGAAATGAATTATGGCAATAAGTCATTAAATTATAATATCGTAGGTATATCAGACTCCAGGTTTGCTTTTCAAGACTTAAAAAATAAAAAAGTTGTAATTAATTGGGAAGTTGATAGGCCATATACTGTAACTGCCG
>JAWXCF010000055.1:0-9435 GCA_034440515.1 Bacteroidota bacterium | reverse complement strand
GTATTATACAAGCCTTAAGATTTTAACTAATAGGGCATTTTATCATTTAACTAAAGCCGTTTATCATATAATATTCAACGGAATAGTACCATACTAATAGCTTTGTTTTAGTGAATCTACCGACTATAATACCAAAACGAAAATGAACTATATTAATTACCTTAAACTGAATAAATATTTTATTTTGTTATTGTGCTTAGTCTTGCCCTTACTATCAATAGCGGGAACGCCCCCAATAGTATTGGCTAATTCTAATAATGCTATAAAGCATTGGACTAAAAACACGGGTCAGGTAGTTAATCAAAGTAACGAGTACAATTCCCAAGTCAAATATTGTAGGAATTTAGGTGGGGTAACATTTGCATTAACGGAAACTGGACACAGCATTCAACTAAATAAGAAAACAGGTAATTCCGTTAACTCAAATCGTATTGACGTGAGCTACAGAATCAATAATTTACCTTTTTCTGACGGGAAATTCTTAATAGAAGGCGAAAGTGTATTGACTAATCGTTTTAACCCAAATTGCTCTATGCAATGGTATGACAAATATAACAATAGTCAGAAATATGATATTCTGTTAAATGGGAATGCTGCCAAAAGTTTTGAAATGATTTACCAAGGTTGCGATAAGCTATACACGACTCAAGCCGGCAAAGAATTACATATAGTAGCAGGTCAAGATACTATAATTGAAACTATGCCATTAGTAACTGTTAATGGTTTTCGGGTCACTTGCAAGTACAGTGTCCATCAAAATAAGGTATCATTTCAATTAGAGCACCAAGTTTCTGAAACTGACCAAATAGTTATAGATCCGTGGTTAATATGGGGTTCATATTTTGGTGGGACTGGAGAGGATAATTATACAGCCGTAGCCACAGACAATTTTGGCAATACCTATCTAGCTGGGAATACAACCAGTAAATCAACTGTTTTTACCACTGGTGCACATAATACCAAATATTCTGGCGGTAGTAATGATGGACTCTTGACTAAGTTTAACTATTCTGGGGTTTTGGTGTGGAGTACCTATGTAGGTGGGGCAGACGAGGAACAATTAACCAGTTTGACAATAGATAAGGACGGCTATATATATGTAGCTGGTTATACTGCTAGTGGTACTGGCATATCTACTAGTGGTGCTTATCAGACCAGTAGAGCTGGAGATTTAGACGGATTTATTATCAAATTCTCCCCTACTGGACAAAGGGAATTTGGTACTTATGTAGGTGGTTTGTCGGCTGACAGAATTTCTAAAATATTGTATGATACTGCAGGCTATGTATGGATATGCGGTGGAACTAGGAGCACCAGTGGCATTGCAACTACAGGTAGCGTACAGCCCAATAAAAAAAGTGATTTTGATGGATTTTTAGCCAAATTCGATTTATCTGGACGTAGAGTGCTCGGTACTTATTTTGGTACAGGTAGTTATGATTTTATAGTAGATATGTGTTTTGGGAAGTCAAACCAAATTTTTGCAATACTTAACACTGGCTTTTCTGATAGTTTATATAAAGGTACTGTAAGAAAGGCTAAAGGAAAGGGAAAGACAGAAGTTGTTTTGGCGTCATTTAGTCTAAGTGCCGACTGGAATTGGTCAACCTACATAGGCGGAACTTCAGATGACGAAGCCGTTGGCGTTTCTGTTGACTTACAAGGGAATATACTTACATTAATAAATACCTTCAGTGACTCATTAAGTAGTAATGGAAGTAAGAATAAAGGTAGCAAGGATCTATTGGTTACTAAATTTAGTGCAAACGCCAAGTACGCTTATTGGTCCAACTATATTGGCGGCAGCGATATAGAAAGTGGTGTCGGCATTAGAAATATGATTCATCAGAATAGCCTATGGGTTGTTGCAAACACCAACTCTTCTAGTATGACCACTAAAAATGCTTGGCAAAGCATATTCGGAGGTCAAACTGATGCTTTGTTAACCCAACTAGATAGTGGTGGTCAAGTGATAAATGAAAGCTATTGGGGTGGATTGGGAAGTGATTTGGTAAATACTATGACCATAGATGTATTTGAAAACGTAGTCATAGCTGGGCAAAGCTCTAGCACTAGCTTATATTCAGGTAAGGTATATCAAAGTTCCCCAAATAGCACTGGAGTTTATGATGCTATTTATGCTAGATTTAGATCGCCAAGGGCGAATGATGCAGGTATTTTAAACATAGTAAACCCCGAACAGTTAGACTGTAGTGGCAAACAAGCCATTACAGTAAATCTAAAGAATTATGCGTTCAAGCAATTAGATAGTGTGAATATTTACACCGTATTGGACGGTGGTAGTCCAGATAAATACATTTGGAGAGGTAAACTAAGTGCAGACTCTGTATTATTAATCTCTCTAGGTGTAAAAACTATAAAGTCCGGTTATCACCTACTTACAATATATACTGATTTTCCAAATGGTGTAAGAGATACCGCCTGGTATAATGACACAGCAAGTATCTATTTCACAGCGTTTAGCTCACCGGATTATGCAGAATTTAAAGACACTCTGGTGTGTAGTGGTACCAATATGACATTAGGAGTACCTAATAATCCTAGTTACAAATATAGTTGGAGTTCTGCACCTGGTAATAGAAATGATACTACCAGTTATATAACAATTAAGGCTGGGGGGGTTGTAAGATATTTCTTAAGCATAAAGGATAAAAAAAACGCTTGTGAACAGAAACTAAGTCTACTAATTAATACCCGTAGTTTGCCTATTAGACCTGCTACTATGAATAATGTGACCATTTGCAGTGGTCAAAGCATAAGTATTGGCTATAATGCCAGCCTTGCTTATTCATATAGGTGGTTTTTACCTAGTCAAGGAAATCTAGGTAACGTTGCGTTAATTACAGTAAAACCAATAATTACTACAAAATACTATGTGGAAATTAAAGATTCGGCTAAAAAATGTACTTGGCTGGATAGTGTAACCGTGAACGTATTAAAAAGTCCCCTATCAGATGCTGGAGCAGACGTTCAAATTTGTATAGGTAAATCATTTACTCTGAATAGAAAAGCACCAGCTAAATTCACGTATACTTGGTATAGAATCTTTCAAGGATCTCCAATTTTAGAGAATGCGACCAGCGTATCACCACAAACTACCACTACTTATAGGCTTCAAGTTACTGATAGTTTAAACAGTTGCAGCAGCTATGACAGCTTTACTATAATTGTGACCAATTTGCCAATTAAAACTAATATACCCAATACCTTTATTTGTAGTGGAGAGAGTCTTGCTATTGGGGGTATAAGTCGGGCTAACCATACCTATACTTGGACAAGTAAGCCTGCTGGCTTTACAGCAAACAATTCCAATCCAAGTGTTTCCCCATCCGTTACTACTAAATATATACTAATAGAAACCAACACAATAACGGGTTGTGTGCGTATAGACAGTACAACAGTTTTGGTAAATAAATTACCTGCAATAACCGTAGGTACAGCAAAAAATATATGCAAAGGAGACTTTGTGCAAATAGGTACCAGCGCACTAAATGGATTGACCTACAATTGGGTTGGTAAGCAATCTGGTTATAACAGTACAGTTGCTAATCCGATAGTTCAACCACAACTATCAGAGTGGTACGTACTTCAAGTAACCTCAACTGGTAGTAACTGCATTAGTTCAGATAGTGTATTTGTACAAGTGCAAGAAGCATTTAAGCCGAGCTTTATAGCTAAAGCAAATAAACTTAACTTCAATTTTTCAATAGCTTCGCCTAAGACAAATGTGACCTACACTTGGACATTCGGTGATGGCTACATAGATACAGGTAAATCTGTGGTACACACCTATGCCTTTGAGGGGATATATAAGGTTAAAGTAAGTGCCATATACAGCCTAGGTTGCGCTGCAGTTGATAGTTCTAACATAAAGGCATCGCTAGTAGCTATTAGAAATCAGAAGTCTGAGCACTTAAAACTAACGGTTAACCCTGTACCCTTTGACAAGTTTGTTAATATCAATATAGATTTAGATAAATCAGCCAGTATAGCCGTAAGTCTTTATAATACAAATGGTCATAAGCTAAGAACCATAACCTACAGTCAACTATCAGCCGGTACCCACCACATAAAATGGATAACCGATGACCTACCTGCTGGTAACTACATAGTTGAATGCCTAAGTGAATTGGGTATGACCCGAATGCAAATTATAAAGCAGTAGAGAGGGAAGTGAGGGTTTATACGGGAATTGGGTATTATTGTCAAGTTTCAAAATAACTACACATAAACAAGAATAAATTTCTAAAATATTTTTTTTTGAATCAATAAAATTCAATCTAGGTATATGAACCAGAATGCTTTAATGTAATAATCATTCAATTTATAAATAAGATATTAATTGCTTGATTTAGAATAATAGAATACAAAAAATGCGACTTTGCAGTTTTCGATGATTTAAAAATATGTTTCGTTGATATTAAAAAAGCTTGTTTTGGCAACAAAGCACATAGAAGAAAAGAAGGATTTGATCAATTGTATGATATCATTAAGCATTTTTTAGAAATAGGTGTAAATTTAAATACACATAAAATAGAAGCTTGGGTTTGCCTAGGCAGTAAAAATCGTTGTCCAAGAGAAAATTTCACTCATCAATTTAGAGTAAAAGAAATACAAGACTTATGCAGCGGGTCATATATGGAAAAAGGTAATACAATGATATTTGAATAATAAGGAATACTAAAGTCTAGTACGTAAAAAAGCAACAATAAACGCATCTCTACTTTAATAGAGGAAATAATACTATTCAAAATTTAAAATAAAAAAATGATATAATACTATTAATAGAAATACTATCGCAGTTAAATAACTAATACCAATTTCCCCTCCATTAGCCTATATTGATTAATTTTGCACCTTCATTGTAAATTGGAATGATTACTGCCTTAGATATGCTTAATAATATCTGGGCTGATTGTCTGTTCAGATATAACTACTGCTAGCAAGTGACGCGCTTCATTATACCCTATTATAAATTGCCTAAGTTATGGGCTACCTGTCTGGGTATATGGTTACTTATGCTGTGCAATGTGGCAAATGCGCAAAATCCGGCAACAAAACCTAAGAAAATAAATGAAATATATCCTGTTGTAGATAAATGGGCAGATAGCATAGTAAGCAATATGAGCCTAGATGAAAAGATTGGTCAGCTATTTATGGTATCGGGTTATGGTACAAAGGATAAAATAAATATGGACGAGTTGAAAAAGCTCGTTACCAAATATCACGTTGGAGGCATCATTTGGTTTAAAGGCACTCCCTATAAAACTGCGCAAATGACCAACCAATTGCAGAACCTAACCAACTATCCCCTACTGATAAGTATAGATGCAGAATGGGGCCTAGCAATGCGACTAGACAGTACTATAAACTTTGGGTATCAAATGCCAATAGGCGCCATACGTGACGACAGTATGGCATACTATGTGGGGCAGGCTATTGCCTTGCAATGCAAACGAATGGGCATTCACATCAATTTTGCCCCAGTAGCTGATATTAATAATAACCCTAAGAATCCTGTTATCAATTTAAGGTCTTACGGTGAGAATAAATATGCTGTTGCACATAAGTCCTATATGTATGCTGCTGGTATGCAAGACGTTCACGTTTTGGCCTGTGCAAAACACTTTCCAGGTCACGGCAATACCTTTGTTGACAGTCATTTTGAGCTGCCTACATTAAAGTGGTCCAAATCTGAACTAGATACTTTAGAATTATATCCATTTAAATACTTGTTTAACAGGGGAATAGGCAGTGTAATGACCGCCCACCTAAACGTACCAGCATATGATACCAGTAGCCACGTCGGCGCCAGCCTAAGTCCGTATATGACTTCTCTATTGCTAAGAGATAAGATGTCATTTAGAGGTCTGGCTATTACCGATGCACTAAATATGCAAGGCGTAGCAAAGTATTTCCCACCGGGTGAATTAGAATTATTGGCATTGCAGGCAGGTAACGACATATTGCTATGTAGCGACAATGTACCGACTGGTATAAAAAGAATAAAACAAGCCATAGAATCTGGGTGTTTAAGTATGGAATTCCTTGACGAAAGAGTTAGGAGAATAGTACAAGCTAAAAAATGGACAGGAGCTTGGGGTTGTCAACAGATTGACCTAAACAACATAACTGAAGATCTAAACAACGTACCTGATATGTTGCTAAAGCAAGAAGTAGCAGACAAAGCTGTTACCATTGTGCTTAATGAACGCAAGTTATTACCCCTAAAAAGTCTGGATAACATTAAGGTGGCAGCAGTAGCATTTGGTACCAAATTGGAGCAACCATTCCAAAAAATGTTGCGGAATTACAATCGTCACGACTTCTTTATGATGAATATGTATTCTACTGATGCTGAATACAAAAAACTACTGGATACTTTAAAGTATTACGATGTGGTCATCATTAGCCTTCACAGACTTAGCAATAAGAATACCTACAACTATGGTATGGGAATTAATACCCTAAATTGCATCAAGCAGATAAGCAAAAGGAAGCAAACCATTGTCGCCAATTTTGGAAGTCCGTATTTGTCAGATAGTCTAAGGGGGGCAGACGCCCTAATTTGTGGTTATCAAGATGAATACAGTTTTCAGCAGGCCGCTGCTCAAATGATATATGGGGGAATACCTAGTGCCGCAAAGCTACCGGTAACTGCAGGCATAGAACTGAACATCGGGGTTGGCTATGTAAATGAACCTGCTATAAGAATGCCCTATGTAGAGCCAGAGGCTACTGGTATGGACAGCAAGGTACTAGCAGGCATAACTAAGCTGGTAAATGAAGCTATAAATGCTAAGGCAATACCAGGTTGCCAAATTGTGGTTGCCCACAAAGGGAAAATTGTCTATCAAAAAAGTTTTGGCTATCAAACCTATTCTAAACTGGACAAGGTAAAAAATAGCGACTTATATGACATTGCCAGCATTACCAAGGTTGCATCTACCACGCTAATAGCTATGAAGCTATATGAGAAAGGTAAGCTTAACATATTTGCTACACTAGAGCAATACCTGCCTGAACTAAAAGGCACCAACAAAGCCAAAATACAGATAAAGGAACTGATGACGCACCAGGCTGGACTGGTCGATTATATTCCATTTTATAAAAATACATTAGATTCTAATCACTGCCCATCTAAAAATCTATATTGTTTTGAGAAAAATGACAGGTTTAGCCTGCAAGTAACTGACAATTTATATCTAGACAACTATTACAAGGATACCATTTATAAAATAATGGATAAATCTGTATTGAAAAATAGGGGTAGCTATAAATATAGCGACCTAAGTATGCTATATATGCAGCGGGTAATAGAGCGCATAACAGGGAAAACCTTAAATCAATTAGCAGACAGTCTATATTATAAGCCATTAGGCCTTGCCTCACTTGGGTATTTACCATTAACAAGGTTTCAACCTAAAGACATTTGCCCAACAGAGAATGATAGCTACTTTAGATATAAACTAATACAAGGTTATGTACACGATCCGACTGCAGCAATGCTGGGCGGCGTAGCAGGTCACGCAGGTGTATTTAGCAATGCCAACGACTTAGCCATTCTAATGCAAATGCTGCTAAATGGTGGTAAATACGGTGTTACTAAATATTTAGATACAACTACAGTACAACTATTTACAGCGAAACAATACAACAAAAATAGAAGAGGATTGGGTTGGGATAAACCACCAACCGTAAAGGGAGAAGCAAGCCCAGCCGGTAAATTGGCAAGTATTAAAACCTACGGGCATACTGGCTTTACAGGTACTTGTGTGTGGGTTGACCCTGCAAATGACCTAGTATATGTGTTTCTAAGTAACAGGGTGTACCCTAGCGCAGAAGATAATATATTGGCGAAAATGAATACTCGTACTGAAATTCACGATATCATTTACAAAAGCATTATAAAAAAATGATTTGGGTGTGGTTTAAATGGGTGCCTCAAGGTATTTGCAACTGCTTAGCCTTTTTCATCTTTAATGTCTTTAGTTTTCAGGCAATTGCCCAGACCAATAGAGTTTCAACTATAGTACAGTTTCAACCTAGTTTTGATATTAATACGCTGCTTACAACGGATAGACTTAATCTAAATCCGTATAAAAGTCCACTATTAATTAAAATTTTAAATAAAAATCTAAATATTTATAGATTAGACTATAATATATCAGAGGACAGTGCAACTTGGATTAAACAATTTAATCAAAATTCTATAGTAGCTACGGCGCAGTGGAACAGACCCTTTTCATTTCGGGGCATTACTCCAAATGATTCCCTATATAAGCGACAAATTAATTTACACAATCCCTATGTTGATCAAAACTACAAGTACAGTATCGATGTCGATTCTGCTTGGGTATTGTCTAAAGGAGGAGTGACCAGTAGTGGCGATACCATAGTGATAGCTGTAGTAGATGGCGGGTTCGGCCTGGGGGTTACAGAGTTAGATTATTATCATAATTACGGAGAAATACCCAATAACGGTAAGGACGATGATGCTAATGGCTACATAGATGACTATACAGGTTTTAGTTTCTTAAATGCTAATGGGCAAATCACTTACGATGATCACGGTACACAAGTAGCGGGCATAGCTGCGGCAAAAACCAACAATAAAACAGGCACTGCAGGTGTGGCCTATAGGGCTAAAATACTGCCCTTACAAATTGACGATGCCCTTGAAAGTCAGGTGATAGAAGCCTATGGCTACATTGCAGAGATGCGCAGACTATACAACCAATCCAATGGAGCTAAGGGTGCATTTATAGTGGTAGAAAATAGCAGTTTCGGTATAGATAATGGCTTGGCGCAAGACTACCCAATATGGTGTATGATGTACGATGAAATGGGAAAAGTAGGTGTGCTAAGTGCGGTATCCACTGCTAATGCAAATACCAACGTAGATATAATTGGCGATATACCCAGCAATTGCCCAAGTACCTATACCATAGTCACCACCAATGTGGACAGTATGGGTAAACTAGATATACAGGCTGCCTATGGCGATAGAGATGTTGACATAGCAGCCCCTGGTTTTAGGATATTGGCTGCTGCAGAAAATGATGTATATGTAGCAGATATAGGTACCAGCTTTGCAGCGCCCCACGTGGCTGGTGTCATAGCCCTAATGTACGGGGTGACGTGTGGCAAACTATCAGAATTATACAAAGACAACCCTGCTGCGACTGGATTACTTATTAAAGATGCAATGCTAAAAGGCGTGAATGTAGACATTAACCCAAACCTAAGAGTATCTAGTAAAGGTTTACTACAAGCTAGCCTATCAATTAATACCCTATTGGGTACGCCTGCATTAAATGCTTGTACCAATACAAGTATCGCATTGACTGATCTAACGATCTACCCAAACCCATTAAGTAGGGGCAATGATTTGAAACTATTTGTACCCAAGGC
>JAWXCF010000054.1:0-37378 GCA_034440515.1 Bacteroidota bacterium | reverse complement strand
TGCAAATACCTACAATACAGTTTGATAAAGATAAATAGAAAAAGTTTAATTGAAGTAAATATTTTTTATTTGAATTGCATTTTGCCAATTTCCCCTCGTACATACTTAAAAAAACTTTTTGCTTAACAATTTAAGAATAAAAAAAAAATGGGCGAATCATATAAATGAAATGCCCACTCGCGTTAAATGAATTTTCGAAATATTATTTCAATTCTTTCTTTTTATTTTTTGAGGGAATCCAATGGTCCCTATATTTTTCTTCCTGCTCATTTACGTGACCTAATTCTTTAACTACTGGGTCAACCAGTCTATCTTTTCCATATATGAAGTTAGATCTATCATAGTTAGCACTTGCCATAGTCTCTGTTAAGAAAATAGCCTCTTTAGGGCAGGCTTCTTCACATAATCCGCAAAAAATGCATCGCAACATATTTATTTCATACTTTGCTGCATATTTTTCCTCTCTATATAGACCAATTTCTGATGGTTTACGCTCAGCAGACTCCATCGTGATGGCTTCTGCAGGGCAGGCTAATGCACACAGCCCGCAGGCAGTACATCGCTCTCTACCTTGTTCATCTCTAGCTAATATATGTAGTCCACGGAATACTGGGCTAAATTCACGTTTTACCTCTGGGTAACGAATGGTACCACGTTTTTTGAACATATGGCTAAATGTTACCCCCATTCCAGAAAATATAGCTGGTAGGTAAGCTCTCTCCACAAAATTCATTGGGCGCTTATCTACCATTTTACTCCTATTAGTTAATTGCATTGTAGTATATAAGAATTATTTAAAAGTGTGTGCTTATAAATTTAACAAGATGACCCCACCTGTTACCATTAGATTCAATATAGAAAGTGGAATCAAGATTTGCCAGCCTAGTTTCATTAGTTGGTCATATCTAAATCTAGGTAAGGTCCAACGAACCCACATAAATACGAAAATGCACAATATGATTTTAGTAAAAAATACTGCAAATCCAATTCCTGCTACTAAGTTTCCATAACCAGCATCAGTCAATGACTGAATGCCAGGAAAATTGTACCCACCTAAATACAGTGAGCTAATTACAGCCCCGCTGATGAACATATTTACATATTCTGCAAATAAGAAAAGTCCAAGTTTCATACTGCTATACTCAGTGTGATATCCACCAACTAATTCATTTTCACACTCAGCTAAATCGAATGGAGCACGATTGCACTCTGCAAATGCACAAATGATGAAAATAAGGAAACCTATTGGTTGTAGTATTATATTCCAACGCATACCGTTCCAAGCAGATTGACCCTCTACGATATCTCTTAAGTTTAGTGAACCAGTCATCATAAGTACTGCGATTACTGCAATACCCATAGCTAATTCGTAACTAATCATTTGACTACTAGCACGCACTGCGCCCAATAGTGAGAACTTATTGTTACTGGCCCAGCCACCTATCATAATGCCATAAACACCTAATGAAAGTATTCCAAAAATGTAAAGAATACCAATATTAAGATTAGCAATTTGCATTGGTATGTGAATACTGCCAAAGTTGAAATCTCTAGACCAAGGAATAACTGCACTAGTTAGGCAAGCAGTAAACATTGCTAGGCAGGGACCTAATATGAACAAGAATCTATTACTGTCTGTAGGAATGATTTCCTCTTTAAAGAAGAATTTGGCTGCATCTGCTAAAGGTTGTAACAAACCAAACGGTCCAGCACGTTCTGGTCCGTATCTGTCTTGCATTATACCTGCAACTTTACGTTCGGCTAGGGTTGAGTATGTTGCTACTAGTAGTGAAATAGCAAATATGGCAAATACGACGCCTGCATTAATTAAAATTTCTAATAACATACTCTTAATTTTGCGTTTCTTTATTCAATAAATTCACTCTGCCAGCAGCTAATTGCTTATTATTTTCTTTCATCATACGCAAATATGGTTGTTCAAATAGGTTTTGACTTACTACACTGTGTCTATTTATCATTCTTGGCCCCTCTATAGTCCAATCGCTAACGCTATGTTTTTCGAATCGACACTCATTACAAATGAACTCTTCTACTTCTCCCCATTCATCTTTTCGGGCTGTAACTCTGTATATTTCTTCTCCGTGCATCCATACTGATGTTTTACCGCAGCATTTGGTGCATTCTCTATGAGCGTCGTTTGGTTTTAAGAACCAGACTCTACTTTTAAATCTAAATGTATTATCGGTAAGGGCACCTACTGGGCACACGTCTATCATATTGCCACTAAAGTCGTTATCTACATTTTCTTGTATGTAGGTTGATATTTCAGCTGCTTCGCCTCTCCACATTATTCCGTGCTTACGCTCATCAGTCAATTGGTCACCTACATAGGTACATCTATAGCATAGTATGCATCTGGTCATATGCAACTTAATGTATGGACCTATATCAATTGGGTTAAATACCCTTCTTCCTTCTTCATAACGAGTAGCAACTTTGCCGTGTTCGTACCCCAAATCTTGCAAATGACATTCGCCTGCTTGGTCACAAATAGGACAATCTAGAGGGTGATTTAGCAATAAGAATTCCACCACCCCCCTTCTAGCTTCTAGTACTTGTTGGCTGGTGGTATTTTCTACTATCATCCCGTCCATTACCGTGGTGCAACAGCTTGCTACCAATTTCGGCATTGGGCGTGGATCTTTAGTTGAACCTGCAGCAACACGTACCAAACAAACTCTGCACTTACCACCAGTACCTTTCAACTTGCTGTAATAGCACATAGCCGGCGGGGTTACGTGACCACCAATTTGGCGGGCTGCATTTAATATTGTTGTACCTGGTGCTACCTCAGCAGATATACCGTCTATAGTTACTTTGAGTAAATTACTCATTTATTATAATTACCTTATTTATAAATATTTAGTAAGCTTCATCTAGTTAACAAACAAGCCCAGCAATTGTGTTGAACTTTGATAAATTAACAAGATGAATCAAGTCTAAAATTGGGCCAATATCGATGCTACCCACCCTTAGTTGTACAAATTTACAGTGTAAACAATCAAAAAAAATTTTGAAATGATTATGAATTAGCGAGAGTCAAAATTCTCTCTTTGTTTTCTGTATTTTAGTTCTTGCAGGCTTTGTGCTTTTACCCTAATATTGAACAGATAGCTTTTTTGAAATCCACTTGGAATCCAGCTAAAGGACATTTCCCAACAGTGTAAATCTCTAAATACTTCAAACTGACTGTTACCAACTTGTTTTGTCTGAAAATTATAGAAAACGTTGTACCTCAACTTCCAATTCTTTGTGATGTTTGCGTCTGCAGTTATGGTAGCAGATTGATTATAAACTTTTTTGTATTCTGTCAAATTATTAGCTACATTTATTACTGTAGGTGACAGGGTATAATTCAGTACATAGTTTAGAGTTATGTTAGCGGGTACATCAAAGTTTGCATAAGCATTAGGATACATAAACTGTAGCCTAGAATCTACAGTTGACATAATGGGTCTGCCACCAGCAGCTGGTTTCTTAGCCAGGCTAATGCCTGCATTTACTGTTGCATCTCTCAATACACCTAAGTAACCTTTATCTAATGCATACTCTTTTACAATACCATAGCTTGAGTAATGGTAGGGGTCTAGAGTGAATGAGCTCTGAATGGTAAGTTTCTCAAAGAAAGTATTTCTAGCCTGTATGCTAAATGGCGATAATTTCATACTATCAGCTAAAAAGTTGTATGATGAGCCAACGTTAAATGATTCTATTATTTTAATTTTTTTTACTGGGTTTGCTGTGTCTTTGCTGTTTTTTACTTTAGCCTCAAATGAGTTCATAGCCAATGAAAATGTCAAGCCTCCACTTTTTCTACCGTTTACCTGACCAATTCCAGATACAGGATTTACAGTATTGTAGTAGCTGTAGGGAGTTTCTTTTCCTATTCTTTGATTAAATGAGTCAATAAAATATCGTCCATAATAATTGTACCTAGGCTCTGAAAAATCAGGATTATAATAGGCACCTAGGTTAGGAGTTAGAACCTGCCTGATGGCCATAATCTTCCCTCTTTTAAATCTGGCAGTTCCAAATACTTGGGAAGTTATGTTAACCGTCATATTATAAGACTGTGTGTAGTAAACGCCTTTACTTGTGCTAGTTTCTACTTTGTTTAAGGTGGGATTGAATGTAAAATTGTTACGTTGTGTATATAGAAATCCACTGTAATTAAATGCAGGGGTTATAACTAAGTATTTAAATAGCTTTGTATTAAATGATATGGGAATATTGTGTTGTGCCGCTGTTCCAAAATTCCTATTTTGAATATCTGTAATAAATAAACTATCGTAAGTCTTCAGTTCATTTACGAAATTAGAATTGTATGAAACCCCTATTTGATCCCACCAATGAGCCTTCACAGCTTTACTACTTTTGAACGGAGTAAGGCGTTGCATATTAAATGAAAGTTGTGGTAGTGTAATCTCAATTCGCTTGGTAGATAATATTTGGTTTTGTGCAGCAGATATGCCTAAACTAAATGGAGACCTCGGAAATATCTTGCTGTAAGTAATTTTACTTGAAAGAGCTTGTTCTGCTGCGGTGGCTATGTTGTAAGTGTTAAATTGGTTATACTTACTTGATTTTATATTTACATCTGCACTAAAATTACTTCCGGGTCTTGCTTTGCCGTCTTGTTGATGTACCCAAGTAAATAAATAGTTATTAGATTTTTGGTATTGTGGTGTTTCAGATAGCCCTGTTTTATTTTCTGCAAATGATAAAGTAACGGCACCGTTAAACTTATAACGCTTTGTATATCGTATTCTATCTGCCAGCCTGTAGGTACCATTGGTGTATAGGTCTCCAGTTACGGCCATATCAAAGTATTGATTATTACCATAATAGTAACCACCCTCACGCAAAGCAAATCCTTGTGTCTCTGATTGCCCAAAAGTTGGAATGATAATGCCGCTTTTCTTTTTGTTTTGAGCTGGAAAGAATCCGAAAGGTAAAATTAGGGGTACCCTGACTTCTTCTATTACTAGAAATGCAGGTCCTGTTATAATTTTGTCGCCAGGTATTAATTTAAGTTTATTGGTAGCTATATAAAAGTGCTGATGGGGCAAATCGCAGGTACTGTATCGACCATTTTGCACATAAATGACATCGTGTCCATCTTCTTTAACAAATTTTGTTTTGTCCCCTCTTATTTGACCATCACCTTGTTTGGTGGTTACGTCATATACCACGCCCATTTTAGTTTTAAAATTGTAGGCTATCTTTTTGGTATTTATGATTTGTTCACCCTCTACAAATATGGGTTCACCTATCATTTTGCCAGTGCTATCTCTTCTCCCTTGTGCATAAATTTCACTCTTTTCAAAATTTATGGTGGTACTATCTGCATCTAGTTTTATGGTGCCATAGTCTAGGTGGGTTACTCCATACAGGTGAACATTTTTAGTGTCTAGGTCAAATACAATACTGTCTTTTGCTTTATATTTAACTTCTTTATCAATACCACCTTTACTAAATTTTTTTGCAAGGTTTATACTGTCAACATTTAATTTGGTACTATCTCCTATAGCATTTTTTAATCCAGCGGTATCTTGTTTATTATTTTTAAGCTTACTCGTATCTACTTGTCCATTTGATTGAATAGAGAATAATAATAAGCAAATGAATGGAACTAGCAAACAATTGTCAATATCACGACCAATTGGTTTAATTATTGAGTATAAATAAGTACGAAGTTCTAGTTTTACATTAACCCACACCCCACGTACCTTTGTATTGACCAGATATGATAATCCGACCGCAACTAGGGAAAATTTTTCGAATTTCAAGTATTGGGATTCTTTCAATTTCAATGCTGTGGATATTCTGTGCCTATAATACGAAATCTGTACCTAAAAAGGCAGGTATCAAAACAATAGTAATTGACGCAGGGCACGGAGGTAAAGACCCAGGTTGCCAATACGGCGGATACAATGAGAAAACAATTACGCTTAATATAGCCTTAAAGTTGGGCAAAATTATTAAAGAAAACTATAAAGACGTCAGAGTAATATACACACGTACTGACGACAATTTTGTAGAACTAATAGAACGGGCAGGAATCGCTAATAGAGCTAAGGCAGATTTATTCATTAGCATACACGTAAATGCTAACCCTAATAAAAAAATAGCAGGTACAGAAACCTATACACTTGGTACTCATAAAACTGATGACAACCTTGCAGTAGCAAAACGAGAAAATGAAGTTATTTTATTAGAGAGTGACTTTAAAGAAAAATACGAAGGCTATGATCCATATTCACCAGAGGCTGATATAATTTTCTCGCTATATCAAGATGCATTTCTAAAACAGAGCTTAAAGTTTGCACAATTTGTAGAATCTAATTTACATAAAATGACTCAACATAAAAGTAGAGGTATAAAGCAAGCTGGATTTGTAGTACTGTGGAAAACCACAATGCCGAGTATTTTGATTGAGACGGGTTTTCTAAGTAATGAAGCTGAGCGCAAATACCTCCACTCTAAGAAAGGGCAAGATGATTTGTCTAAAGGAATTTATACAGCATTTGTAAACTATAAAAACACAATAGAGTCCCGTTAATAACAATTTTAATAGTTAAGTGTCATTGATATTTGTAAGCTTAGTGCTATTTATTTCAATTAAGACTACAATATATTTTATATGAAATTACCTAAAGTAAGTAAAGAAGTAAAGGTTGGAATAATGACCGCTGTCGGAATAATAATAGCAATCTTTGGAATTAGCTATTTAAAAGGCAGCAATCTACTGGTTAGTACACGTACATTTTATGCACGATATCAACAGGCAGATGGTATAGGAAACTCGGCTGCGGTGATGCTTCACGGGGTAAAGGTTGGCCAAGTGAAAAAGGTAGAAGTTGCAAATGGAACGAATCTACCCGTAATGATTAAATTTTCCATAAATAAGGGGGTTTTGGTGCCAGTTAACAGTATAGCTAGGGTAGTTAATACAGACTTATTAGGAAGCAAGGCTTTGGAGCTTGTACAAGGAAATAGCCCAATATTATCTGACGGTAACGACACATTGAAGGGTGAGGTCTCGCCTGGTATGTTAAGTAGCCTTGGTGACCAAGTAACACCAGTTACTAAAAGGGTAGAGAAACTTCTAGCTACTATCGATACTGTAATACTTAACGTAAATACCTTGTTTAATAAGCAAGTAAAGGGTGATTTAACTGCTACTATTAGTTCATTAAAAGCAACTATGGAGCATTTTGATAAATTTTCTAGTGATTTGAATAATGAATACAACCCAAGATTTCAATCTATTTTAGGGCACGTTGACCACATTGTAAACTCGCTAGATAAGAATGGTCCATTAATAGATAAGGCAGTAGCAAACTTTGCGCAAATGAGTGATACACTTAAGGCTCTAGAAATATCAAAGACTATTAGAAATGCAAATAATGCGCTAGCAACAGTTAACACTATGCTTGACAAGGTTAACAAGGGTGAGGGTAGCCTTGGTATGTTTTTAAAGGATAATAGAATATATGATAACCTACAGGCCAGTAGCAAAGATTTGGATAACCTAATTTTAGATATTAAAGAGAATCCTAAACGCTATCTAAACATAAGTGTAATCACTATAGATAGAACTAAAAAAGATCCTAAAAAGGAACAGGTAAAGTAACCCTCTGCTTAATTTAATCTTTTGTTAACGATAAATAAGCATTGGTATGATAAGCCATCTAAATAATTTGCATATATTATATACATCGTATTGGTATAAAATTGTACCTTCGCACTTCAATTTTTATTTATAATAATGTCAAGGGTTTGTCAATTAACTGGTAAGAAGGCGATAACGGGTAACCACGTATCGCATTCTAACATTAAAACCAAACGCAGATTTAATCCAAATTTGCAAGATAAGAAATTCTTTGTGCCAGAAATTGGTACTTGGATTACTCTTAAAGTTTCTACATCTGCTATTCGTACCATCAACAAAAAAGGTATATACGAATTTGTAAGAGAAGTAGAGAAGAAGCAAGGTCGTAAAATAATCTAATCCTGACATTTAGTTAAAGCATAGTTATGGCAAAGAGAGGAAATAGAGTACAAGTAATACTAGAATGCACTGAGCATAAAGACAGTGGCAAACGAGGTACAAGTAGATACATTACTACTAAAAACAAGAAAAATACAACTGAGCGTTTAGAGCTGAAAAAGTATAATTCTATTTTGAAAAGAATGACTGTTCATAAAGAAATTAAGTAATTAGCTAATTTCACATTAGCTTTTAAATAAAAGAATACAATGGCAAAGAAAGTTATAGCAACCCTGCGTAAAGCTAAAGATCAAGTAAAATTGATTAGAGCTGTTAAGTCACCTAAAACTGGTGCCTACACATTCCGTGAAGAGATGGTCAGCAAAGACCAATTAGCGGAAGTATTGAAAAGTAAATAATACGTCAAAACCCGACATTATTGCACTAAATACGGTACAACCACAATTGTACTCAAGCACAAAAAGCCCATACTGATTCTATTCAGATGGGCTTTTTTAATTATGCAAAGCGAATTATGATCTATTCGTATAGAATCAGTTCATTGAAATGCTGTTAAGTAAATTAACTTAATACCTTTGTAAATTCTAATTCATTGCCTAAAAAATTAAACGATGGGCGTATTTGATTTTTTAAAAAGAAAAAAAGCAGGAGAATCTGATGAACTGGCCAAAAGTGAACTTATATCTACTGAGGATATAGATAGCTTAGATGCTGGTTTGCAAAAAACCAAAGCTGGTTTTTTTGATAAAATAGGTAGAGCTATTGCTGGGAAAAGTACGGTAGATGAGGAGTTCCTTGATGACCTAGAGGAAATTCTAATTGGTTCAGATGTCGGTGTACCCACTACTATAAAAATAATAAATAGGCTTGAAAAAAGAGTAGCCAAAGATAAATACCTCAATGTAAATGAGTTAAATGCTATATTGCAAGACGAGGTGACAGAAATGCTAACTGAGCGTGGGCAAGGGCAGGCAGTTAACTTTAATATGCCAAAGAAAGATGAACCCTATGTAATTATGGTAGTAGGCGTAAATGGCGTAGGTAAGACTACAACTATTGGGAAACTTGCACACCAATTTACTAAGCAGGGTAATTCGGTCATATTGGGCGCAGCAGATACGTTTAGAGCAGCAGCTGTAGATCAACTAACCATTTGGAGCCAACGTGCACAGGTGCCTATAGTAAGCAGAGGAATGAATGCAGACCCAGCAGCAGTAGCTTATGATACAACTATAAGTGCAATGTCTAAAAATGTTGACATAGCAATAATAGATACTGCAGGAAGACTTCACAATAAGGTTGGCCTGATGAATGAGTTGAGTAAGATAAAAAACAGCATAAACAAGGCACTACCAGGTGCTCCACACGAAGTATTGTTGGTGCTAGATGCAAGTACTGGACAAAATGCACTAGAGCAAGCCAAGCAATTTACCGCAGCTACTGAAGTGAATGCCATAGCACTAACCAAACTAGATGGCACTGCAAAGGGAGGCGTAGTATTAGCCATCATAGATCAATTTAGCATTCCAGTAAAATACATTGGACTAGGTGAGAAAATAGAAGACTTAAGACCATTTGATAAACTAAGTTTTATCAAAACTTTATTTAAATAGTAACTTGGTTAAAATGAATTATTTTAACCGATACATAGTTTACAGAATTCATAATGCATAGTAAGCCAAATTATAAACCAAAAGTTAATGTCATTACATTAGGTTGTAGTAAAAATACTTGGGATAGTGAAGTATTAATGGGTCAATTGGTAGCTAATCAGGTGCCTGTAACCCACGAGCAAGAAGTATTTAAAGGCGATACAGTTGTAATAAATACTTGTGGCTTTATAGATAGAGCAAAACAAGAAAGCATCGACACCATATTGGAATGGGCTGATGAGAAAAAGAAAGGCAATATAAATAAACTGATAGTGATGGGCTGCCTGAGCGAACGCTATAGAGCGGAATTACAAGCAGAAATCCCAGATGTAGATGCTTTTTTTGGCACCAGAGAATTGCCAGAAATATTAGCTAAGTTGAATATTGACTATAAATATGAATTGGTTGGTGAGCGACTGCTGACCAATCCCAGCCACTATGCCTATTTTAAAATAGCAGAGGGCTGTGACCGTCCCTGTTCATTTTGCGCCATACCATTAATGCGTGGGCAACACGTCAGTTTCCCGATAGAAAGTTTGGTAAGTCAAGCTGAGCGACTTAGTGCCAACGGAACTAAAGAATTAATACTTATAGCACAAGATCTAACCTATTACGGCTTAGATATATATAAAGAGCGTACCCTAGCTAAACTAATAGATAGTTTGGCGCAGGTAAATGGAATAGAGTGGATTAGGCTGCAATATGCCTATCCAAGTCAGTTCCCAATGGATATACTTCCAATAATACGTGAGTATCAAAATGTATGTAAGTATATAGATATGCCACTGCAACATAGTACAGACAATATGTTGAAAATAATGAGACGCGGCATAACTACCCGAAGAACAGAAGAAGTAGTAGATAGAATAAGAACAGAAGTGCCTGGTATTGCTATTCGTACCACATTATTGACAGGTCACCCGGGAGAAACAGAAGAAGATCATCAGCATTTATTAGGCTTTATCCAAAAACATAAGTTTGAAAGACTGGGCGTATTTCAATATAGCCACGAGGAAAATACACACGCCGGTACACTAAATGATGATGTACCTGAAGAAATAAAAGAGCGCAGGCACGATGAAATAATGGAGATTCAGTCTAGTATTTCAATGTCCCATAACTTAGCCAAGATTGGCACCAGCCAGCGTGTACTAGTAGATAGGGTAGAGGGGCAATACTATATAGGTAGAACTCAATATGATAGCCCAGAAGTAGATAATGAGGTGCTTATAAAAATGGAAATTGAAAATCCCACTCAAATAGGGGAATTTGTACAAGTAAGGGTACTAGACGCTATGGAATATGATTTATTTGCAGAAATAGAAAAAGTTTCTTAACCTCACACGTTTACCCTTTGGGAATCGTATATACATTTGCAGAAACTTTTAAATTAGCTTATGAAATTAAAACTTTACATTTTTGGCTCTATGCTTTATACTGTCACTTTTATATCTACATCTTGCAAAAAAGACGGAGAATTAAAGGGTGCTGAAACCAGAAATTTTACGCAATCTGGATTTACTGGTGTTGATGCGTCTAATAAGATGGACGTAATAATAAAGGAAGGTCCAACAGCTATGTCAATATCAGGTGATGGTAGAGACTTAAATGAGCTAACAGTAGAACAAAGTGGAAACATATTGGTGCTGAAATATAAAAAGAATAGGGATGATAGACAGCCAATGAAAGTAAACATTACATTGCCAAATCTGTCATTAATAAGATTAAGTGGTGAAACCACGATAATTGTTGATGGCAGAGATACAACAGAAAGTCTTGTAGTAGAAATGTCAGGCAATTCTCACGCAGATTTCTTAGATACGCTTCAAAATTTTGAATATAAACTTAGCGGAAATAGTGATATAAAAATTAAAGGTAAAGCTCGTACACTAAGAGGAGAACAAAGTGGAAACACCATTTTTGCCGGATATGACTTCTTGGTCAACAATGCGACCATATCAGCATCAGGTAATGCAAAAGCATTTTTAAATGTAAGTTCGACTTTAAAATTTGATGCTAGTGGAAACGTAGAGGGACGATATAAAGGCAACCCAACAGTAGAGAAAACTTTATCTGGCAATGCCAAATTGGAAAAACAATAACTTTTGAACTAACATATAAAACGAGAAAAGGCTACCCTGTAATGGAGTAGCCTTTTTTTTATGGTGCTAAAGTTATGGTTTAGTACCCGTATAGGTCATCTATATTAATATACTTAACTGTACCTAAAGTAGATAAGTAGTTCATATCTAATTTGTCCTTATTACCCACAACAAGTAGATTGTACTTTTTGTCAGAGAAATATTTATGGTGAAACACACGTAAATCTTCAAAAGTCATTGCGTCGAGATTGTTATAAATGTCTTTTCTAAGGTCGTGATCTACACCTAACATTAGTGAACTTAGATAGTTATCTATAACTCCTTCTCTTATTACTCTATTAGCTTCATATTGACTTTTTAGTCCACGTTTAGCATTTTCAAATAATACATCAGACTTAGGCAGTTCTTTCAGCAATTCATTCATACCATCTACAGCCTCGTGCATTTTGTCGCTTTGTGTACCAATCAAGGCTAATGTATAGAAATTTTCATCTGCACGTACAGGAGCTTGAAAATAGCTATAAGTACTATAGGCTAATGCTTTTGCTTCTCTTAGAGTTTGAAATACAATGCTGCCCATACCACTACCGAAGTAGTCATTAAAATAGGTTGAGGTTTTCAATATATCCTGATTAAATGGACCAGAATAGCTTAACCATTGTACACTAACCTGTACCATATCATAGTTAACAAACAAGACGTCGTTAGATTGTGCGGTTAATTGCTTAAACTTTGGAAGACCTGCATCATTCAAATTAACTGGGCACTGATGCAGTCTATCAAAATCAGCTGATACTTGGGTCAGTTCTGCAGGACCATAATAAGTAATTTTATGCTTAAATGTTGGTAATTGTTTAATTAGAAATACCAATTCATCTGAAGTTATTTTGTCTAAATCTTTAGACTTAACCACATTAGTTAATGGATTCTCAGGACCGTATTTAGCATAAGTAGGTAATGACGTTCTAATAATGAAAGAATTGTTTTTCTTAACATTCTCTCTGTTTTGCATTTCATTAGCTATTAGACCTTTTAGTGCTTCATTATTACCAACTATATGACCTAGTACGTGCTCTACCAATAATATGCTTTTCTCGAAATTTGCCTGTAATCCTTTAATAACTACAATAGTTCTGGTATTACCAGGCAGAATCTGATACGTGCACGCTAAGTTGTAAAACTCTCTATTTAATTGGTCAGGGGTATATTTATCAGTACCTAACACGTCTAAATAACTCAATGCTAGGCTTAGGCGCTTTTCGTGATCTTTACCTATTTCAAATGTGTAGTATACTGTAAAACGGTTGTTCTCTACGTTCTTTTTATAAATTAAGTCGACCGGTTTTGTTTTTAATTTAGAGAAGCTTAAATCTTTAGAATAGTCTAAAAACTCTGCCTTAATTGGTGTAACCTTAGACTTAATAATGTTGTCTGCAAATGGTGAAACTACTTCTCTATTTATAGAAATAGGGGTAATTATTGGTTTTTCAACTTTTACAGTAGTGTTATCTGTTCCAGTACGTTTGTATATAACAGCATAGTCATTAGTAAACTTCTCATTCGCCCATTTTACAAGCTCGGTTTTAGTAATTTTTTTCAAATCACTAATTTCATTCACATAGCTTTGCCAGTCTTGCCCAGTTATGAAAGCATTCATTATTGAGTAAACGCGTTGACCATTGTCTTCTTGTGTTTGAATGTTGCTTACCTCTAGGTTGTTTACAATTGCAGCTAATAGGCTTTCATCGAATTCCCCTTTTTTCACTTTTTCCAGTTGCTCCTCTAGCAATTTGCGTGCTTCCTCTGCTTTTTGACCTTCAGATGGAAAACCGTAAAACATAAGTATGCTGTAATCTTTAAAGTATTCTGGTCCAGCATAGGCTGTTAGCAGTTTCTGACTTTTAATTAGATTTAAATCTACCAAACCAGCACTACCATTATACAGTAGGTTGCTCATTAGTTTTAGCTTCAATGCATCATCTGTTGTTGCACCATTCAGCCTATATCCTAATATCACATACGCTGCTTTCGGGCCTACTACCTCTTTTATTTCAGGTGTAGGGTTCTTGTTTTCTGCCTCATATTTAAATTCTGGAACTACCCCTGGTTTCCAATTGCCAAATTGCTTTTCAATTGCAGCTATTGCCTCATCTGGGTTAAAATCGCCCGATAAGATAATTGCCATATTATTTGGCACATAGTAAGTATTGTAATAATTCCTTATCGCTGTTAGACTTGGATTCTTTAAATGCTCTATAGTTCCGATGGTGGTTTGAGTACCGTAAGGGTGCTTTTTAAATAGCAATTCCATCATAGCCTCGTATGCCTTCACATCGTCATTATCTAGCCCCCTATTTTTCTCTTCATATACTGCTTCTAATTCTGTATGGAATATTCTAAATACTGGCATTCTAAAACGTTCAGCCTCTATGCTTACCCAATTTTTTAATTGATTAGAGGGAATGTTGTTTACATAAACAGTTTGCTCTACACTGGTAAATGCATTAGTACCAGTAGCACCAATAGATTGCATCAGTTTATCATATTCGTTTGCAATGGCGTAGTTAGCGGCTATTCCACTCACACTGTCAATTTTTCGATATATATCGGCTCTCTTTTTATCATCTTTTGTTAGATTGTACTCATCATACAGGCTATAAATTTGATCTATGTAGGGTTTTTCTTTTGCCCAGTCTTGTGTACCAAATTTATCAGTACCCTTAAAAAGCATATGCTCAAGGTAATGTGCTAAACCAGTATGATTTGACGGATCATTTTTACTTCCTGCCTTAGTAGCTATAAATGTTTGAATTCTCGGCTCTGCTTTGTTGACACTCATCAGAACGGTAAGCCCATTGCTTAACTTATATTCTAATAGATGATAAGGGTCATTTTTATACGTTTTGTATTCCACTTTTTTTACTTGAACTGTTGATGTATTAGTCGGTGCTTTCTTTTTCACCGGCTGTTTCTTTTTCACCTGTGCAGACAGGTTAATGGCTGTTAAGCAGACCATTAATAATGCTATAATTATCTTTTTTGACATAATTCTTATATTAAATGTTCAGCTTAATCCTATTATGGTGCCGTCTTTATCAATAAACATATCATCTGAGGCAGGTAGATTGGGAAGACCAGGCATACGCATTATTTCACCACAAAGTGGAATAATGAATCCTGCGCCGCTAGCCCATTCTATATCTCTAATATTTAGGGTAAAATCTGTTGGTTTACCTAACAATTTTGGATTATCGCTAAAGCTATATTGAGTCTTTGCCATACATATTGGCAAATCTTGAAGCCCTAGTTTCTCTATTTTTTTTATGCTAGTTAATGCATTAGCACTGTATAGAACTGTTGTTGCACCGTAAATTCGAGTAGCGATGGCTAATATTTTTTCTTGAATACTCCAATGCAATTCATATAATGGTGTGTAATGTTGGTCTTCTGGTTGTTGAGCTATGCTATTAATTACACTCTTTGCCAAATCTTCAGTTCCTGCACCCCCGTTTGACCAATGTTTACATACACTTACTTGTATGTTTTCAGCTGCACAAAGTTCTTTCACAGTATTAATTTCATCTTCAGTATCGCCTTCAAAATAGTTTATAGCAACTATACAATCTAAATTAAAAGCAGAGGCATTGTCTACATGCTTTAACAAATTGGGCATACCCAAACGTACAGCTTCTACATTTTCTATCTTCAATTGATCTACAGACACACCACTTTGATACTTTAAGGCTCGAATCGTAGCTACTAAAACAACTAAAGCTGGATTAAGTGCAGCTATTCTGCATTTAATATCTAAAAACTTTTCACCACCTAAATCAAAGCCAAAACCTGCTTCTGTTACGGCATAATCAGCCAATGCTAATCCCATTTTAGTTGCCATTACAGAATTGGTACCTTGTGCAATGTTAGCAAATGGCCCTCCGTGTACAATTGCTGGATTACCCTCTAGTGTTTGCACCAGATTGGGTTTAATAGCATCTTTTAGCAAAATTGTCATTGCCTCTACTGCCTTTATATCTTTAGCAAATATTGGATTTCCCTGATAGTTATTGCCTACATATATGTTTCCAAGTCTATTCTTTAAGTCAACCTGATCTATTGCTATGCAGAGTATGGCCATTACCTCGCTAGCAGCTGTAATGTCGAATCCCGCCTCCCTTACCATACCATTACCTGCACCTAGCCCAGTTACTATATGTCTTAAGCTTCTATCATTCATATCCATCACCCTTTTAAAACGAACCGTTCTAGGGTCTATTTGAATGCTTGCGTTCTTATTATTTATGATATTGTCTATCAGCGCAGCCAACAAATTATTAGCCTTTTCTATAGCTGAAAAATCACCTGTAAAATGCAGATTTATGTCTACCATTGGTGCTATTTGCGCCTGCCCACCGCCTGTTGCGCCACCTTTCATACCGAATACTGGCCCTAAACTTGGTTCTCTAAGTACAGCAACTGTATTGTGCCCCAATCTATTCAAACCATCTACTAAACCAATTGTAGTAGTCGTTTTCCCTTCCCCTGCTGGGGTAGGGTTTATAGCACTAACTAATATTAGTTTACCTTGCTTATTTGGCAAAGAATTATTAATATTTATCTTAGCCTTATGTTTACCATAATGCTCTAAATCATCAGGAGTAAGTCCTAATTTTTTAGCTATTTCATCTATAGGTAATAGTTTTGTGGCAAGGTTAATTTCGTAATCAGTCATTAGATAATTAAGTAAACTTAGTCTTTGTTTACAGCAAATTTACCAATATATGTGCCTTGAGTAGTAGTTATATTAACAAGGTAAAGTCCTAAATTCAATTTAGGAATAGCAAATTGTATTTTCTGACCATTTCTATAGTCAAAGTTCTGTTGATATACTTCTTTACCGTCAAGGGCATAAATAGTTATTGCATATCCATCTATTTCCATATTTATTGGAATGTCAAGACTAAGTAAACCACCGCTTACCACTGGGTTAGGATATACATTTACTTGAATGCCTTTCAGTTTGGTATCTGCAATTCCAGCTAAATTATAGTTCGGACTATAGAATTGGCTAACTCGAGTTGCATATGCGTTAGTTCTAAGTTGTGTTTGAAAACTAACTGTGCCAGACATCCATACTTGTCCTGGGCGATTGTATCTGCGTTGTATTCCACTATAGTCACCCCATCTCTGTACACTATCATTAATTACAGCAATACTGTAAGCACTATTGAAAATCTGAACGTGCTTACTATATATATTATTCTTGTAGTAAAGGGCTGCACAAGTAGGGAAAGATGTATCGCTGCTTAGATTCACATTAATCATCATATCGTCTTCATTTGCGTATTTACCACAAAATGCCAAACTTGGAAAACCTGCATCATAACCATCAAATCGTAAAGTATTGCCTAAAATGCCAGTGTTACCGTCTGGATCTGATATAATGTTGTGGTAAATGCTCGGCCTACTCCTAGTAAAATCTATTGTATTTCCTACCAAATGAATTTTGCCATTTTGTAAGATTGCTTGTAGTGGTCTGCTATCATTGGTAGCTAGATAAGTATTCTTAGCGTTTAGTAACTTCTTTTTTTGTAATGCGTTAGGCGGGAAACCATAAGTAGAACTGCTTGATTTTATTACTTTCATCCCGATTGTTGGGTTAGAGCTTAAGTCCCCAGATAGTTTTAATAGGAAGAAAGTATCATTAGACTTGTCAAAGTTTCTGTTACTTACTAGGAAACATCCCTTACCTGTTGGCATCATACCTTCTTGTACTGGGCAAAGGTTTCTTATATTTTTACCATTGTACTTTATGTCTTTGTTTAGTCGGGTTTGTAAGCTAGCCTTGCCATTATACCCATCTTGCTTATTTATTTGCCATAAGTAGCTTTGAGTAAAGCCTAATTGCCAACTTACACCTGTTTTTATAGCGTTTACCGTACAGATAATTTCATTGCTTGTAAGTGCTAACGAAGGGAAATCACTCCAAGTGCCATCATTTAGCGGATTGCCAGGTACTGAATAAAGATTCCATTCACCTAGCGGATTATTCGTTTTGCTAAATGCAAAAAGTATATGAGTCTGAGTATCTGCGGTACCGTTTAGGCAACAAACTATAAATCTATCAAAAGTTGGGTCATATAAAACTCGAGGATCGTACTTACTGCCCTTAATATTTAAATCTTTAAAAAATAAGGAGAATTGAATTAAGCCACCTGGCAACAAATCAGCACCCGTGCTATCGTGAATGGTTAAATTGGTATTGGCAACACTTATTATCACTCCATTATTTCCAATCGCCAAACCGTTGTCATTTGGCACACTACCATCAAATATATTGGCTGTAAATTGCCCAGAAAGTAAAGGAGATGCCCCTGTTTGCCTAGGTTTAATGCCGATTGTACTGACTGGCTTTCTACTTGCCTGTTCTTGTTTTAGATGCTCTAAGTTTTCCCTATCTTTAGGATTACTTATATTTGGATAAGGTGCCTCTACACCATTTGAGTCTTTTCGTAGCGTGTTTGCAGCCAGTTTTGTTAAATTAATTGTAGCGTGATGGGTACTATTTACAAAGTATGAATTGTACTGAATTTGCTCAAATCCGCTCTGGGATACAGCAAGTTTTTGATTTATCAAACTAAACAATACAAACAGTAATATTGCCTTGAGTAATGGTGAATGACTAAACATATATAGAAAACACTAAAAACTCAAATTTCGTGAAAAGGTATCGAAGAATCACCATTAATTGAGTAGCGAAGGGCAACATTTGCAAATAATTTTTTTTCGCATTCTAATTTAGGCTTACATTGTTCTGAACATATAAGACCAGCAATAGCTATTACTTGCCCAGATCCATTTACCAATACAGGGAAACTATTTCTTAAAAAACCGGGAATTCCCCTTTCTCTAAATACTTCTTTTACAGAGGCTCTGCCAATCATTCCTGGTTTCTGAATTTTATCGTCGTGTTTGTAATTTCTTAGTGTAATAGGATATTGAACCTCATCTGTACACAGTGAAACTGATAGAACAGGTCCAGTATCGGACTCAGATTGGGAAATTGTAACGTCAGCGAAATTGAATTTTTGTGTATAGTCTGTATTTGTTTCAAGATGAGCATTGTAGCTTTCATCTGCAAAATTTGGGAATACGGCTATATAGTTTTTGTATTTGCTACACTCATATAGATTGTCTTTAGAGTAGAAATGCTTGAAATCTGGTATTTTATTTTTGTGGGTATTTATAATACTTATTAATTTATATATATGCTTATAGCTAAAGTTAAAATGCCTTAACATCAATATTTTATACTGAAAACTATCGTCTATTTTAAAGAAATAGGCTTTTTTGTGTTCGATAATAGATTCAAATTGTGGCAGTTTGGCTAAGAAATCTTGACTTAAGAAATTGATGTAGTCTATATATCGTCTTCTTATCTTACTGTTATCATTTACGGTGTCTATTAGTTCCGAATTAAGCTTTAAAAGGCTTGGTATAACATTAAGTCTAATATGGTTCCTGGCATAGTCATCGTTCAGGTTGCTGCTGTCAACTATAAACGGAAAGCCTGACTCTTTTTGAATGGCTTCTATCTCTTGCCGCTTTAGGTATAGAATAGGACGAATAGTTTTAGCCTGACCATATAGCCCCTCTTTCAGCCTGCTTATACCTGTTAGCCCATTTAATATTGTTCCTCTAGCAAATCTGTATATGTCTGTCTCTATGCTGTCATTAGCATTATGTGCAGTACATATTAAGCTGTTGGGTTGTGCCTTAGCTATTTCTTGAAAGAACGTATATCTCTCTTGCCTAGCTATAGTCTGAATGTCAGCGTGTTTCACTGCAGACATATCAATACTTTTTACTAAATAAGTGATGTTGTATTCTCGGCAATAATTAGTAACCAATTTCTCGTCTCTATCACTTTCTGCCCTACGCAAATGGTAGTTTACGTGCAAAACCTGAATAGATAATTGTAATTGAGTAAACAGGTATAGCATACACATACTGTCCATACCCCCACTTACTGCCAATAGCCATTTGGCATCTTTATATCCTATTAGCTCTGGGTTTTCTCGCTTAAGTTGATGCAGACACCTAGTTATGTATTCATTCATAGCTATTTAATCAGATGCAACTTCGGTTCAGGGTCTCCCATTTCACCGATTATTTGTTCTATTATCTCATTTCCGTACTGCAATAGATAAGGGATTATATTGTCTCTACGCTCTTGCAATTGTCCGTGAGGAAATAGTATTTGCCTAGCTTTTTTTAGTTTGCTTATTTGTTTAGACTGAGATTCTAAAAGTGATCTAGAAATGTCGTTCTTCCATTTTTTTGATTCACGAATATGCAAATTAATCTGTCTAATTAAGTTGCTAATCATTTTATCGTCTAAGTCTTGTATGTGGTTTTTCAACTCTTCATATTTATCTATAATCAATTGAATTTCTGATAGCGAAGTGTGTTTTAAATCATTATTAACAAAATATAATTCATTTAAGTCTGACTCTTTTTTTAATAGGTCTTCAACATTCAAATGCAACTGTTTTAATTCATCTTCCATTTTGTCATTGTAAAACAAAAAGGAATGTCTTTGTAAAACCTGAGGGAATGTTACTTCACATTTGTCAAATACTCCCTTTAATTGTAGCCAGTACGCAACCTCCGATGGTCCACCTATATATGCCAGATTTGGTAAAATGAATTCTTGATACAAGGGCCTAAGGCAAACATTTGGGGAAAAATGTGCAGGGTGGGTTTGCAGGGTTGATAGTACGTCAGCTTCTGATATTCTGGTATTGCCATCAGTTAGATAGTAGCCTTCTTCATCTTTTATTATTCTGCTTCTGTTGGTATCAGTTAAGTAGAATAAATTTATTTCCCTCGGCTTAATAGATGCGTCATAAAATTTTAGAACATTTTCAAGCGTTTCATTCATTTGCGTTTCTACAAATGACTCTTCCAGTTCTAGTTGCATAATTGGGACAAACCACGATTTAAACTCGTGGTTATCTGCATCTATACATACTAATCCGAAATCTCTAAACAATTCGTTGACAAGGTATCTGGTAGCATCAGCTAATGTTGGCCTATTATATGCCAGCCTCAACACGTTTCTTAATTCCTCTATACCAACTCTGTAGCCTAGAATGTCAACTAATTGTGTGATAAGTTCTTGTAAACCAGCAGTATTCATTCTTCCCACTGGGCCACCACTGCTGCGATGCCAAGTTAAAGTATGCTCAAATAAATTTACAGTGCTTATTTCCTCAAAGTCGTGATCTTCTGTTGCTAACCAATACACAGGAACTATATTATAATTCGGGTATTGCCTGTTTAATTCTTTAGCGTAGGCTATAGTTTGGGCAATCTTAGCAATAAAAAATAGTGGTCCAGTAAATATTTGTAATTGATGCCCTGTAGTTACGGTATAGGTATTTTCATCTTTTAACAACTCTATGTTGTTTCTAACCAATTCTGAACTTAGGTCTTGATCAAAGTCGTTGATGGTGTTTTTATACTGGGCATTTATTATTTGACTTAGTCTAAGTCTATTGGTGTGATTATAGTTTTGATGTTTATTCGTAATGCCCTCTATCGGAATCAATACGGTGGGGTCATAGTTATAGGCATCATCTAGCGTTTCAGCTTGAGCTAAGTAGTCATTTACAATGGCAGGAAGGCTAATGTGGTCGGCTAATTTTAAACTTGTAATTTTTGCTGATTGCGTTAACATTTTGTAAGCTGACTATGTGTGAAACAGTAGCGTACAAAATAAACGAAAATTGAACCTTGAATTGTCATTATATTTCAGAACAATTTGCAAACTGATTGTTTTTGCCTACGTGAAATTAGAAAACTATGGGAATGAAATATAAGTATGGAATAATAGGGCAAGGATTAGCAGGCAGTTCATTGTGGTGGCATTTGCATAAGTTGGGTCAAGATGTAGTAATAATAGATACTGACAATAGAAATTGCAGTAAAACTGCAGCTGGACTAATGAATCCCATAACAGGTAGAAAAATGGTAACTACTTGGCTTGCTGATGAATTATTTACGTATTGTCATAAATATTACGATGAGTTAGAACTAATGTTTGACATACATTTTTTTCACAAGACTTCTATACTGAGGCTGGCAAATTCCGAAGATGAAGCTAATTTTAGCTCGAAGTCATTGACCAGTTTTGACTACTTGAACTATAAAATTAAGAAATTAGACCAACCAAAATTTCAAGGATTACGCAAATTCGATAGTGGATTTGCACTAGGATGTTCCACTTGGTTAGATACAGAGGTGTATTTAAATGGAATTGCAGATTATGCTACTAATCTTGGGCAATATGTAGACTGTCAGCTAGATACGGAAAATATTGGGCTAAAAGTATCTGGACATTTTCAATTAACTGATCAAATAGAATGCGAAAATTTAATATTGTGCCAAGGATATTTAGCTGAGTTTAATCCATTTTTTTCGTATTTACCTTGGGCAACAGTAAAGGGGGAATTACTGACTATTTACGCACCAAACCTAAGTGAAGAGTATGTATTTATGAAAGGTGTATATGCAATTCCAGTCGGGGATTCAGTGTTTAAGGTAGGCTCCACTTATGATTGGAATGATAAAAGTAAGGAGCCAACCGTTGCCAAACGTGAGCAAATACTTAGTCAATTAAATAAGTTAATTTACTGTGACTTTAAGATAGTAAACCACGAGGCTGGTATTAGACCTGCTGTAAATGATCGCCGACCATTTTTAGGTGCGCATACTGAGCTTAGTAACTTGTATATATTTAATGGCTTTGGTACAAAGGGGGTAACCTTAAGTCCGTATTTTGCAGCTCAGATGGCGAATTACTTGGTAAATGATACACCGTTGTTACCAGCTGTAAATATAAATAGGTATCAACCTAAAATGTGATTACTTAGCTATAGTGTTAGTTACTGTATAGCCGATTAGCATATCGCCTGGGGCAGCGGGCGGTCTCCAATATACGAATACTGTATAGTTATTTTCAGTTTCCCAATGACTACCCTCGTAGTTGTACAAGTTAAGTTTCCCATCTTCCCCCTTTATAGCATAGCAATAGTCATAGTATCCTTGCTTTAACAATACGCTGCTGCTATACATATTGGTACGGCGATCATATTCTAACTTGAACCTATCTTCTAATTGCCAATTGCTAAGTGCACCAAATATGTAAATGTCTTTTCTATCCTCTTGGTAAGCAGGTGTAAACTTGAAGTCAACCCATATAAAGTCAGCACCAGTATTTATGTCTTCTAGTCTTCGGTTTTGAACCAGATACATACCGTTTAAATCAATAACGTTAGACCAAGTGGCTATACTTCTATCCTCATCATTATATAGTACGGCGTGGTAGCCTGTATCTGTCAATATCCAACTTCTTATTCCGTTACCCCTAAACCTGAAGTCTCTTATGTCAAAAGGTCTAAATTCATTGTTTCCAAAAAAAGTGTTTTCCTCTTGATAATCATATAGTAATTGGCTTCCTTGGACATAGGTGGGCTTCAAGTTTTTAATCATATTATCTGTACGATAATTTTGCATAACCACTACCTTAATATCCCGATAAGGATCTATAATTGGGGTATTGTTATATGTAATGCTGAAATCTACCTCTTGTTTGTTGTCTCTAAAGTTTGCATAAGTTGGTCTATGCGCTGTAGCAGATACGGTTACAGCATTTTCATACACGTAAAATCGTCTTTGCAATATGGGTTTATCTATATTTCTCCCATATATTTTTAATATATAGTTACCTGATATTTTAGGTACCATCGTAGCATTAGGGAAATTTAACGCATAGTGAGCATATTGCTTAAACGTGCTGCTGCCAAATCTTGGTGTTTCTAAATATTCTTGCTGTACACCAACTATGTAGTCACTTATCATCATACTACTTACGGTCCAATCAGCATCACAGTGTTCAAACTTATATTGGAGATTCCTTGCGTTTTTCTCGCCTATTATATCGAACTGTAGCGTAAGTAACTCACCAGTATTAAGCTGCATAATGGGGTATGAGTTTAATATGCCAGCCTTAGTAAACTGTACTGTGCTAACATTTGCATCAAATATTTTATCAATCATTACTTCAGATGCTTTTGAATTAATTGTAGTAAGCAGCAATAACGTCAAGCCCAAAATCGACTTTAGTTTTAATAAAAACTTTAATTGTAAAATATTTAACTGCATATATAAATGTTCCTATTGGTGAAGTAGTAGCGCATTAACTATAATAAGCAATGCAAACAGAGTGCTAAATTAGGTTAATACCTAATATTATTAAATCTCTTTTGGCTTCAGGCATATTTGCAATTTTAGGCAAAAGACCCCAAGGTTCATATCCTAGCGATTGAAATAATGCTAAACTATTAATGTTGTGACCAAAAATATAAGCTAACAAAATAGTAATACCTAAAGAGGGAGAAGCAATATGTGCCTGCTTTAAAGCTATTTTGCCCAAGCCAAAACCCTGATAGTTTGGATGTAAATAAAGTGAAATCTCAAATACGTGTTTGTAGGCCTGTCTAGGATAAAAATTCTTAAAACTTATATATCCAACCACTAGATCTAAGTCATTAACTATTACCCAAAATGGATTAGTTGCAGGTTTATGTTCTGATATTAAAGTGACAAAGTAAGATATTGGTTTTTCTTCTAGGTCTGCCGTCGCCTTACCAACAGGGATGCTGTAGTTGTAAATTTCCGCCACTGCGTTACTGTCAGACGAAATAGCATCTCTAAACTTAAAAACTTTATTTTGAAATTGGAATAGCATCATAGAAAGATGCGAAGAAAAACTAATTTATTTATCTGACCAATTCTATATTGCCTGCCAAAGTTTTGGAATCTTCATATCGCTTTGCAAATCTAATTACAAATGAGTAGTTGCCTTGCGGTGCAGGTTTATCATCTGAAATGCCGTCCCAACCTTGTTTTATATCACTGGTGCTATACATTAAAACATTTTTAGAATTAAAAATGGTCATATTGAAGCTGGTGATATTTTTACCTATTACTTTAAAGGTATCGTTGACACCGTCGCCATTTGGAGTAAATATAGTCGGTACTATAATTTCTGATTCTAAAAGAATTGAATCATCTTTTAAACAAGAAAATAAACTAATTACGAAAATGAAAACAAAAAATAGTCTAAGTAAAAGTCTTACCATATTGCTCTAATTCCAAATGATATAAGATTCTGATTTAACCCTTCATAACTGTTAATTGTGGCATTAGTCCCGTAGCTAGCATTTACAGAGTAATGCTTTTTAAAGTTATATCCAGCAATGAAATTAACAATCCCACCATCATTTGAGTACCTAGTGAATTGATTGGTATAATTAACACCCAAAGTAGCCTTACCAAAATAACTACAATACAATCCAGTACCAATACTTTCATTTTGAGATGTATGAGTGTAATCTGTTACAATCATAACCGCGACTTTATTATTTATAGGCTGAATGCAGTTGGCTAATACTCTATAAAGTGCTGGTGACAAATCTTCCTTTTTTCTTTTGCTTTGATTTAGCTTTAAAAAGTTGGTTGCATTTGCACCAATAGAGAAACGATGGTGACTGATGAATAATCCAGTAGAGTAGTCAGCTGTTTTAATATTACTGCGAATTGCCGGGTCTATTGATTTGTTATTAACCAAATATCCTAGTTGGCTGTATTGATCGCCATAGTTGGTTTCTTGCAATATGTAATTTTTATTTTTGAAAGTGTAGCTAGCGCCCGCATTAAGGCTTATGCCAGAAACACAGGCTAATCTGCTGCCAAGTGCTATAGTATTGTTATTCTGCACCGTCGGCGATTTTTTAATAGTACTATGTGCATATGCAATAAAAATAGGTGTTTTAGGTATTTTAGCTTCTGCTATAACTGTGTTTACAGATTCTGCATTATTAGCATATTCTACTAAGTCAATATTATTTAAATAAGTAATACCTGCTTTTGCTGATCCCAAACCAGCAGCAGACATATTTATTGGATTATATACGTTAAATAATTGCCTATTCAATCCATTTATGCTTTCCTTTCTATAGTTACCAGTATTAGTTATTTTTTTAACTCTGGTCATCTGACCACCTACTATTGATTTGCTGTTATTAATGCCAGGGTTATAGCTGTCAATTGCAGCTAATTCATTACCAATTCGTATAATCATTGTCTCATCTACCCTATTATTTTCAGCAATATGTATATCCTGCTTTATTGTATTGTAGTTGGTGGATTTTAGTGTTTTACTTTTTGATTGTGTTAGACTGATATATTCTAATTCATAATTAGAACTGTTATAGTTATCATCTATTAATTTATCAGGATAATTTTGCTTAATGGTAGGACTAATTAGGCCTTTTTTAGTTAATTTTTTGCTGATTCCCGGTACATATTTATCAGCTAATTTTCCAAACTTCTCTCCCAATATATGCCCTTCAAGTTTCGATTTTTCTGCAAACTTTTCTATATGATAGGTCTGTAGTTCATCTTTGTTAGACACTTCGCTTTGCATATAGCTAAGCACTAGTGTCATACACATAAATATTACTGCTGGTACCGTGTTTCTTTTGTGATACCAAGGTCGTTTGTAGCTACTAACACCTTGGGCAATATTTTCCCACATAGCATCGAAGCCATCATCATCTACCGCAGTTTTACTTAACTTACGGCGTAACCAGAAATCTGTTACTTTAAGCGACATAGGTTTTGCTTTCAGCTATCTGCAGAGATTTTAATCTGCGTTTTATTTCTTTTCTACCCTCACATAGGTACCATTTACTGGTACTTTCTGTTATGTTCAGTTGGGCAGCTATTTCTTTATGTGAATGACCCTCTATTGCAAATAGGTTAAATATGGTTCTTTGCATAAATCCCAAACTTTGAATAACTTTCAGGATGTCTTCAACTGCCAATTCCGACTCTATAGTTGCAGGCTCTGTATCGTAATAGAAGTCTTGTTCAGAAACTATTACTTTCAAATTTCTTTGCTGCTGACGGTAATGGTCAATTGCAGTATGTATCATTATTTGCTGCAACCAAGCCCTTAATGAGCCTTGACCATTATAATGATCAAACTTGGTATAAACCTTAATAAATCCTTTCTGCATCACATCTTTTGCATCCTCTTCATCACGAGCGTATCTTAGACAAATACGCATCATATCTACCTTGAACTTATCAAACAGTTCCTTTTGGAACTTTGGGTTGTTTTGTAAGCAACCTGTTACTAATTCTTGGTCAGTTTTACCTGTCATACTTTATTGATGTAATGCTGAATAGGGGAAATTTCTACTAAATTAACAATAATTTTTCTAATTTCATTCATTATCATTCCCGCTAATTACACATTTCGCTTCATTCCACTAGATAAATGAAAATCTATACGCTATTAATACGTTTAGAATTAGTAAACAGTTAGCACACTTAAGTAATATTATTTATTTTAGCTTTATTTGTTTATACTTTTTAATTTTGTTTGTATGACACCTCAATATTCAAAATCCCTAAAGATATTACATACTGCTGACTGGCATATTGGTAAACGGCTTGAAAAATTCTCCCGAATTGATGAGCAACAGCAGGTATTTAATCATTTATGTGAGCTTGCAAATGCCCAAGAAGTTGATATAATATTGGTTTCTGGAGACCTATTTGATAGCTATAAACCAGACATAGTAAGTATAAAGCTTTGGCTAAATACCTTGGTTAAGCTAACAAACGGTGGGAAAAGAGTGGTGGTTGTGGTGTCTGGAAATCACGATGCCCCTGAATTTATTGATGTATTTTCAGATTTGGTATTAGACAGAGGTATTATTGTGGTGAGTAAGTTTAGTCATACACTTCCTGCAGGCAAATTGACTGATTACGTAATGGTTACAAAGTCTAGTAGTAATTTTATAGAGTTAGAAATTCTAGGAATTGACTTTCCTGTTCGTATTATAACTACCCCGTATGCAACAGAGAAGTCTTTGTCGAACTTATTGTTGGACAATACTCACACAGGAAACCTAGCAGAATATGTAAGCGAGTATTGGGCAAAAGCAGAATTGAGTTGTAATGCTGATGGTGTAAACATTTTAATGGCTCACCTATTATTTATAGATACGTTAGTAGACGTAAATAATATTCCCAAAAATGAGCCTGGTGAAAATTCGATTATATATCACGGAGGCTCTGCTATATTTTACCCGCATCATATTCCCAATTGCATACAGTATGTTGCCCTTGGCCATCTTCATAAGCATCATACTCTTACTTCAAGTAATGAAAATACTGTTATCTCTTACTCAGGTAGTCCATTAGTTTACTCACTAAGTGAATCTGGTCAATCGAAATACGCTATAGAGGTTAATTTGCTTCCCAATGAAAGGCCACAACTAAACCCAATAGAATTGAAAGGTGGTTTTAATATAGTTAGAGAAACTGTAGAAGGAGTATTTGGTGCAATTGAGTTTGCAAAAGATAATCAAGACAACTACATAGAATTACTGGTTAATTGTAGTGGTGCTTTGTCTGAAGCTGAAATTGAAAGCATCTATAAAGTTCACAATAAAATAACAAGGGTAATTCCTCAAATATCTAGACTAGATACACAACCAAGTAGTCTAGATGAACACTACCAATTAGAAGAAGTAAATATAGAGCAGTTGCTGAAAAACTTCTTACAAAGCAAACAGAACATTAACTCTGAAGAATTGGAGCAATTATATCTAGAGCTTTATCACAGTACAATGCAAGAATCTGAAGTTTCAAACAGTTAACATTGCGACGCCCTCTGTAGAAGTTATGGTTAGGTTTTCACCTATTTGTTGTCTCCACATTGCATAATATAAACCCTTCATAGCAAGTAGTTCAGCGTGGGTACCAGTTTCTATTATACTACCTTTTTCTAACACATATATTCTATCTGCGTGCATTATGGTACTTAGTCTATGGGCTATAAGTATAGTAATGCGGTCTCTATTTTCTGTAACCCTTCTTATAGTTGTACTTATTTCATCTTCAGTTAAACTGTCTAATGAGCTGGTCGCTTCATCAAATATTAACATATCTGGCTGACGCAATAATGCTCTAGCTATACTTAACCTTTGTTTTTCTCCGCCGCTTACTTTCATTCCTCCTTCACCGATTACAGTATCTAGGCCTTTTTCAGATCGTTGTAGTAGGTTTTGACAAGCTGCATTAGTTAATGCGTTCATCATCATCTCGTCTGTAGCATCAGGGACTACAAACCTTAAATTATCTTTAATTGAACCACTAAATAATTGAGGATCTTGAGTTACAAAGCCTATATGTTCTCTAAATTCATCAAAGTCAATACGCTTGCTGTCGATGTCGTTATAATTTATATTGCCATCATCTGTTCTATATAGCCCTACTAATAGTTTTATGAGTGAGGTTTTACCTGCACCACTTGGACCTGCAAAGGCTATAGTTTCACCCCTACTTACGTCAAACGAAATGTCTTGTAGAGCGTGCCTAATTGCATTTTTATGCTTAAAGTTTACGTTTTGAAACTCTAATTTTTTAATTTCTGTAATCGGAATAGGATTAATTGCCTTAGGCTCAGGCGCAGCATTCATTAATATATCGAAATTGTTAAACGAGACCTCTGCTTCTCTATATATGGCGATTACAGTTCCTAATTCTTGCAAAGGACCGAACACAAAGAAACTATATATCATTAGACTCATATATTGACCAGTAGTCAATTGGTTGCCTAATATTAAGTAAAGCATTAGGAACATAATTCCTGTCCTAATAAAGTTGATGGTTGTACCTTGTATAAAACTTAATGAGCGTAAGTATCTTACCTTTTTTAGCTCTAGAGTAAGTATTGTGTTGGTGGCATTGTTTAGCCTTTCTTCCTCTTGACGGCTTAAGCCCAAACTCTTTATCAGCTCTATGTTTCTTAAACTCTCAGTAGTTGCGCCTGCTACCTGAGTAGTTTCACCAACAATTTGCTTTTGTACTTTTTTTATTCTTTTACTTAATTGTGCACTTAATACTGCAATAATTGGAACTGCTGTCAAATAGACAGTTGCCACAAGCCAGTGTATGGTAAATGCATATATTATAACGAATACAAATCCAATTAATGAGATAAAAGCAATATTTACAAAGCTGATGATGAACCTTTCGCTATCTGCACGTACTTTTTGTAAAATACTTAAAGTTTGTCCACTGCGTTGATCTTCAAAATCTTGATAGGGTAAATCTAAGCTATGAGTTAGTCCATCTTGATAAACTTTAAGACCAAGTTTTTGGGATATAACGTTTAAAAAGTAGTCTTGAAAGTTTTTAGCAATTCTAGAAACCATTGCAGCCCCTATGCCAAGGCCAAGTAAAGTGGCAACACCTCTTATAAATGCTTCATTTCGCCCTTGATAATCAGCAGATTTGGTGGCATAGTCATCTATAATGTGACGAAGAATAAGTGGGTCAATTAAGCTAAAAATCTGATTGACAGTAGCCAAACTTAAAGCTAAAATGACAAGTTTCCAGTAATTTTTTAGGTATGATAAAAGAACACGCATAATATAAATTCAAGTTATAACATCATTTATTCCATTCAAATAAAAGGTGACAAATTTACCTAATATATAACTGTAGTTATATATTAAGGCTCAAAGTAACTTTAGAGTAAAATCTCTTAACATAAACTAAACAATAATGTCTTAATTTAGCGCTCTCTAAGAAATTAGAGCAACTGTTTCACCATAAAAACCGTTTCTTAAATCGTGACAATTTTTAAACGATATAGAAATTATTATTTTAAATTAAGCTTAATTTTTATTTCGCTTAATTTAGTTTCTATATCCAATATATTAGCAGCGCCTGTTGCATCATTTAATGTAGGTATTACAAGTGGTTGTAGCCCACTCACTGTTAACTTTACTAATACTAGTACTAATGCTGTTAAATATTTTTGGCGCCTTGGAAACGGAGCTACTAGTACAAATGTTAACCCTGGGGTTATCTATACAAACCCAGGTACTTACACGGTTACCCTTATAGTAGAAGACGTAAATGGGGCTAAAGATTCTATTATTAAAAAAAATATAATAACAGTATTTAATAACCCTAATGCCGACTTCAGTGTAAATAAGACCAGTGGCTGTCCGCCGTTAAAAGTTGTTTTCAAAGACTTATCTTCACCAGGCTCAGCAAATATTAATAGTTACGTTTGGGATTTTGGTGATGGTAATACTAGCACCGCTATTAATCCAATTCATACCTATACATCAGGTGGTGTATATGATGTAATTCTTGTAGTTAGAGACGCAAATGGTTGTCGATCTAACAGCACAAAGGTTGGATTGATAAATGTAAGCAATGGACCTGATGGAAATTTTAGAGCATCGGACTCTAGTTCTTGTTTTTCACCATTCAAGGTAACTTTTTCTACTTTCAATGTGGCAAATACCGTAGTTGGATTTAACTGGGATTTTGGTGATGGAAATAAATCAACCTCTAAGAATCCAACCAATACTTACACTACATCGGGGTACTATACAGTATCATTAACATTGACAGAGAATACTGGCTGTACAAGAACCATCAAAAAGAATAATTATATATTCATAGGTAAACCCAAAGCTGCATTTAAGATTAATAATACAAAAGTATGTGCAGGGCAAGGAGTTTATTTAGAGAATACAACTGCAATTACAAATGGATTTAGATTCTTATGGAGGTTTGGAGATGGTAGGACAGATACATCTTACAATACTACAGTAGTTTATAAAAAAGGTGGGAAATACGATATTACCCTCATCGTAACTAATCCATTAGGTTGTAAAGACAGTCTGACAGTGTCTGGGGGAATTGAAGTTATAGATTTAGCTAAGACAATATTTACTGTAAATGATACCATAGCGTGTGATACCTCTTTTCAATTTAAGTTACAAAATACAACTGTAGGTGGTACTGTAGTAGAATGGGATTTTGGAAATAAAACAAAATCTACTTTAGAAAATCCGACAGTAGTATATGGTACTGAGGGTCAATATACTATTACCCTAGTAACAATGAATAGTGCAGGCTGCAGAGACACGTTGAAAATAGGTAATATGCTTCGGATATCTAAACCAAAACCACTATTCAGAGCGTCAAAATTAATTGGTTGTGCGCCGTTGACAGTAGTTTTTACGAACTCAAGTTCGAGTCCAGACAAAATATTAAGTTATAGATGGGACTTTGACGATGGATTAACTTCTACACAGATAAGTCCGACACATACTTTTTCTCCGCCACCTGGTAAAGGAAAGAATTATAATGTTAGATTAACTATAAGAACACAACGCGGGTGTGAGCAATATGTAACAAGAATTGTAAAAGCAGGATACAAACCAGGCGCCGATTTTGTTGCCGATATAACCGAAGGTTGTATTTCCGAAATGTTAAAAGTCCAGTACACTCTTATTGAAGATAGTACAAAAGCAAAGATTGATTCACAATATTGGGAATTGGGCGGCCCATTAAAAAGCTCATTGAGAAATCCAGTTGCTATTTACGATATCAAATCTAATATATACGATGTTAAATTAATTGTGTTTAGTAACGGTTGTTCTGATACAATACTTAAAAAGAATTATATCACAATAAAGGAACCGTTCGCTCAATTTATTGTAAAACAAAACAATTGTGATCCAGCTACCTATAGCTTTAAGGATTCATCTAAGGGGGCATCAACTCTTTACTATAGAATTTTTAATGATAGTAAAGCACAAATAGATTCAATTAATAATAGGAATTTTAACTATACTTTTGGTAGAACTTCGGGATTGCAAAGGTTTAGTGTGGTTCAATATGTATATAATAATGGAACTGGTTGTACTGATACTTTCGCCAGAACCATACTTATACCTCCAGTATTTAATGTAAATTTAAAGCATACAAGATCGGCTAATTGCGCACCTGTTGATGTAAATTTTAATTTAGACATCTTCCCGCAGTTTCCAGTCATTTGGGACTTAGGCGACGGTGATACTGCATCTGGCTATTTCGTGAATCACTTATATAAGACGGGTGGAGAGTACACTGTAACTTTGAAAGTAAAAATAAGCGATAGTTGTTTTCAAGACTTTATATTTCCTAAATATATAATAGTACCTGGGCCGAGAGCAAAATTTAAAGTAACTTCTGGTTTTTATGGTTGTACGCCTTTAGTAACAACCATTTTAGACTCATCTACTTCTAATTCTACAGCTACTAAAAGCATAAATTGGGGAGATGGCACTCCATCAGTTGTATATATTGGAAAGGTGCTTTCCCATACTTATACCACATACTCATCTGACCCTATTAAAGGCTTTCTGATAGTTCAAACTATACAAGATGGGGGATGTATTTCAACTTTTGGTGATAGGGTAGTACCCGTTTCTGCAGATCCTACAATTATAGTTAGTCCTGCCCCGTCTTGTGTGTTGCCTCAATATTACTTAACTACCTCAGCATATACTAGGGTATATAATAGTAAGGTAGAGTGGACTATGCCGGACGGTAAAATAGAAAAGGAAAACACAGTTACCCTTATAGTTCCATCTGAGGGTAAGTATAGGGTTAAACTTCGAGTCGAAACGCCTGAGGGTTGTGTGGATACATCATCTAGGATAATAAATGCAGTTAAGAGAAAGCTATCTGCTAAATTAACTTTGACTGGTATTAAGGCTGAATGCCCTCCATTACTAGTAAGTTTTCTAGATAAAAGTGACAGTGGCTATGCTAGAATAACACGGTATAAATGGTATTTTGGTGATGGAACGGTAAGCTCTCTAAGAAATCCAGGTAAAATATATAATGTGCCAGGTTCATTTGGTATTTCTTTAGTAGTTACAGATGCAATTGGTTGTAAGGATTCATTGTATTTACCTAATCAAGTGAATATTAAAGGCCCAACAGGTAGCTATAAATTAAGCAAAACCAAAGGATGTGAACAAATTAGTTTAATAGCAACTGCTAAAAGTTTAAATGCTACTAAATTTAGTTGGGATATGGGCGATGGGAACATTTTAATTGGTGATTCTGTGGCACACACATACACTTTTACTGGTAGATTTGCACCCAGATTGATACTTAGCGATGCATTTGGTTGTACATATACATTACCAGCTAGAGATACTGTATATGTATATAAATCACCTAAGTCTAACTTCGATTTAGACAATGAGTGTGTATCTGCGGGCACTAAGTTTTCTGATTTAAGCATTTCTGAAGATGGAGCAATAAGCAAGTGGAGGTGGGCATTTGGTGATGGAGATACTAGTGTAGTAAGAAACCCGATTCATTTATATAGAGCCCCTGGCGTATATTTTGTCACTCTTAAGGTAACTTCCTCAAATAATTGTATTGGTTATTTAACTAAGAGAATCAAAATATCGGGTGTACGCGCTTATGCAGCAAGTTTAAAACCATATAGTTGTATAGGTGTTGCAAATATATTTCAAGACAAATCTCTAAAAGATACTACCATAAAATCTTGGTTATGGAGTTTCGGTGATAACACTACTTCAAATAGCCAGAACCCTGTACATACCTACTTTAAAAAAGGTTTTTATAGCATAAGTCTAATTGTAAAAGATATAAATGGGTGCGTAGATTCAACCACAATAGTGAATCACATAGTAGGTGATACCGTACAACCTAATGACCCGAACATTTACAGGGTAACTGTAGAAAACGATTATTCAGCTAGACTTGAATTTCAAAGCTACAAGGACATAGATTTTAGAAAATACATAATATATAGAACCAATGCTATAACAGGGCAACTAATGGTCGTTGATAGTGTTAAGAATAGAAATGACACAACTTATATAAGTCGTGGATTAATAACAAATTTCAAAAGCTATTGCTATAGGGTGCGTGTACAGCTAATATGTGGTCCCATAAGTAATGGTTTAAGCCAAACACACTGTACTATTGACCTAAAGGGGAACGCTTTACAAAATCAATCTAGCTTAACTTGGAATCCGTATGCAGGGTGGAAAGGCGGCGTGAAGGAATATAGAGTTTATCGTAATGATGCTAGAAATCCGCAGAAATTTGCCCTATTTGCAACAACAGATGGGAATACTAATAGCTTTATAGACTCCAGTATAAGCTGTGGCGCAAACTTTAGATATAGAATATTGGCTATAGAACAGGGTGGAAATAATACACAAAGTTGGAGCGATACTGCTTACGTTAGGAGTAATTTCACAGTTAGCATTCCTCCAGCTAAACTAATTCGCGCCTCTGTTGAAAATAATAAAACTGTTACCCTAGATTGGTTGGGTGGTGTAACTTATAAATCTTTCAGATTTAGACTAGAGAAAAGTACTGATGGAGTAAACTACTTTGGATTAGATTCACTACTTGGTTTAAATCAATTTAACTATACAGATAATGATGTATTTGTTAATGAAAATTCATATTACTACAGGGTTCGTATTATGGATACTTGTGGTAATTTCAGTACACCATCTGCAATAGGGAAAACTATATATCTTAAGGCTGATACTAGTTTAGAACTATTACCAAAATTGTCTTGGTCTGCGTATCAAGATTGGGAATTTGGTGTTGCTTATTACGATGTATATAGGCGTCAAAATGACGGTACTTGGCTAATGTTAGGCACCAAGAATGGTAACGATACTAGTTTTATAGATAACATTTCCCCTATTGTGGGTCAATCAGAATACTGCTACTATGTGGTCGCACATAAAAATGGTCCACCCGCATTTCCCAATAGAGATATAAACATTGTAAGCAATAGTAATATAGCTTGTTCACCAGTCAGAACGACTCTATATATCCCGAGTGCATTTTCACCTAACAATGATGGCATTAATGATAGATTGGTTGTGAAAGGTCTATATATTAAAAATTTCAAAATGACCATATTCAATAGATGGGGTCAGGTCGTGTTTAAGTCAGAAAATGTAGATCAAACTTGGGACGGGACTATGAAGTCTGAAGCCCCAATTATGGATGTATACCACTACAGTATTAACGCTTTGGGAAGTGACGGTAAGCCGATAAATGTATCAGGTAATGTCACTCTTATTCCTTAAAGTATCATTTTAATTGCTTTTGGTAAAGTTATTTATTTGTCATTGGCATATGATTAATTACTGAAATTTGCATTGTAGATATCTTTTAGAATGCCAACTAAAACATCGATAAGTAAACAAACCAAGCGGCACAATCCCTATGCCGTGCTTCGTCATAAACCCTTTAGGCTGTACTTATTGGGTCGGTTACTTACTTCGATTAGTTTCCAAATGCTAAATGTTACTGTCTATTGGCAAGTATATGAACAAACGCAATCAGCAAAATTAATTGGATATTTAGGTTTGACAGAGGCAGTTCCAAATATACTCATAGCATTATTTAGTGGGCTAATAGCTGATAAATATAACAGAAAGAAGATTATAGTTGGTGGTCTCTTTGTGGTATGGTTGTGTGTATTTTCCTTATTCATAATATCGAAATTTCCGAGTCTAATTCACGCAGATTATGGCTTAGCAGCTGTATTTTTTTTGGTATTTATTACAGGCTCTGCTAGGGGTTTCTTACAACCAGCCTTATTTGGCATTCAGGCACAATTGGTGTCTCGAGATGAATATACCCAAGCTAGTACCTGGACTAGCACCAACTGGCATACCGCAGCAATAGCAGGGCCTGCAGTAGGGGGGTTAGTATATGCCAGTGTAGGCTTAACTAATTGTTATGGCGTCATAGTTAGTATTATGCTATGTGGTCTTCTTATCTTGTTAGCTATGAAACCAGAAGCACAAACTAAAATACAAGCATTAGGGGAAAGTACATTAGACAGCATACTGTTAGGGTTAAGATTTGTATTTAAAAATCAGTTCTTGTTGGGTGCTATGGCCTTAGATATGTTTGCTGTCTTATTTGGTGGGGTAGTTGCCATTTTACCATTTTTTGCAGATAATTTGCAATTGGGTGCAGCAGGTTTAGGTTACTTGCGGGCTGCGCCAGCAGTAGGTGCTGTATTGGCTGCTATTATATTGATATACAAACCAATTCGTGGAAAAATTGGTATGACTATGCTAATTAGTGTTGCCATATTTGGTTTATGTATGATTGGCTTCGCATTTAGTCACAATTTCTATCTAAGTCTTTCGTTATTAGCCCTAAGTGGCGCTGTTGACAACGTCAGCGTAGTAATTCGTAGCAGTATAATGCAATTAGAAACACCCGACTCTATAAGAGGTAGGGTAAGTGCAGTAAGTAGCATATTTGTTGGCAGTAGCAATGAGATTGGAGCATTTGAAAGTGGAATAGCTGCAGATGCTATGGGTGTAGTACCTAGTGTTGTATTTGGAGGGGTAATGACTTTAATTGTAGTCGGACTGACGGGTATCTCTGCACCACTCCTTAGAAATATGAAATTAGAGGTGCTAGAAAGGCGTAACAGCATTCGGCACTGATCCTCATATTACCAATACACGTAGGTCACTAGGGTACCTGGTGGTAATGCACGACCAGCTATATTGTCAGATTGCATAGGCTAGGGTGAATCAGGTCTGTTATCACCAAAG
>JAWXCF010000053.1:0-11404 GCA_034440515.1 Bacteroidota bacterium | reverse complement strand
TTCCATCATAAAACTTTCCTGTACTAGCTCCTGCTCCAAATAGATATGCGATTTTTTCCATAAATTAAATTTATTTAACACAAAGTACAGGACTGGCTCTTGAATTATTACGAATTCAAAAGAATAATTATTGACATAACAAAAAGTAAATTCAGATAAACTACTTACCCTTAGCTATGGCATCATAGCCAGCAAGTATCTGTTGCAATACTAGGGTTTGCATTTGAAATAGGTCTGTTCCCTTGGGTATTTGGGTAGCAAAAAAATGGTCTGCATCCATCCCGCTACTTTCTCTTACTTGTTTGGTGCGATTGTCTGGCTTCATTTCAAACAATACCAAGTCCGGCAATTGCTTTGTGGTGGTTTGCACTTGTATTCGGGCAAATTCTGTTTGTTTCAGTACTGAGTCTCGCTCTAACTTATTAAAATGGGTAAAGCCTTCAAAAAATATTTTTTTATACCCTGATAAATAGAACATTGCTTGATCATCAGTTATGCTTATGGTTTGATTACGTGCCAATTGTGTTAGAGTATAGCCGCCCTTTTGGGTTTTTATCAGCTCGAAGTCAGCGTTTGGAGTGTTCTTATAGTTGATTTTTACCTTGACTATTTGCTCAGCTTTTAGTTCATATACTGATTTTGATCGCCATTGTTCTGCCTCAGCTATATATCTTGGGCTTAGGTATCCGTTAAATCCAGGTTCGTGCGTAACTATTATGGCGTCATAATCTGGCAAATACATATTGGTACCCAATTGATCTTGGGTTGGCATACCTACATAGTATTTGTTTAATAGCTTGTCCCCATTATACGCCTCGAAGCTAAAACTGCCCATCATCATCGTCTTAATGGTGTTTTGCTTGGCACTGTCAGACAGGGTATTTTTTATCTGTATTAGCTTTAGAGTAGCCAATAGGTTATAAATCTTTACCTTATCTACTTGATATGTATTGTTTACCATCCAGCCCCCATTTGTTTGTCTAATTAGGGTTGAGGTGTCGCCAAGTTTATTAGATATGATAATCTTTGTTATAGATCCCGTATCTGCTATACTAAATGCCTGAAGGGGAACTACAGCACCTTGATTAGAATTCTTATAGAGCAGCGTCCAAGCGGCAAAGCCAATTAGACCCAAAATCAATATGCCGATAGCAACGCGTTTCAATAATCTCATTATGCGAATCTTCTCTTTCTGATATAGTTATACAGAATACCAAAAATGCTAATTAATATTAAAGGTAATACAATATTTCGCAGTTGCAAACCCGCTTTGCTGGCTTTCGCCACATTTGGGTCTAATGGTCTGATTTTTATGTCTTTACTACGCAGGCTCAATAATCCTTGGTCATCTAATAAATAATCAATGCAATTCAGTATAAAGTCTTTATTTCCAAACATTTGTCTGGTGTATTTATCGAACCCTAATCGAAATGGCATCATTTGGCTTTTGTTCACATCGTTTCTAATAATGTCGCCATCTGCGATGACAATCATCTTGGTTGGCTTACCATCTTCTATAAATTTGCCATACTCACCACTAGCTAAAACCCTAGGGTCTGGTACCTTAGTAGCAAATGCTGTATGAAACGACCCCTCAAGTAATACTGCCAAATTCTTAGCTGGTTGGCTGTACATATTCGCCTCTAGATCCCGCTGATAATTTATAGACGTAGCAATATTAATATTTACGGGGTTCATTGCGATTCTGGTATCGGGGGAACTGTGTAAGAGTATTGTTTTCTTTATTTGCTTATTGTGTTTCCCGCTCAGAGTATCTATACTGCTTACAAACTGAAACCATATTGGACTAAGATTATTTACAATTGGGTGACCATTTCCCATCGGGGTATTTACTACAGGGAAGTAGGGCCAGGATCCTGGTACAAAACCTTTTCCCCCACCTGTTCTATTTACCATAGGTATCACATTGCAACTGGCGTCCATTACCAAGTCTGGGTTTATGCGAACTCCATAACCAAATAACAAATCACTAAATATGTTAAGGTTCAGGTCGCCCGTTATGGTGCCTGCTCTGGTGGTTAGGCTGTCCATACTTGCATTTAGCGCATCTATGCACCACAACACACTGCCACCTCCCATTATATATTGGTCTATCTTGTACTTTTCCAGTTCGTTAAAGGCACTATCTGGTTTAGCTATAATTATGGCAGCGTATTCATTTAGTCTGCCTACTTTATACTCGGGTAACCTAATATAATCTACAGTATAGTTTTGTGAAAGAGAACCATATATATCGGCTAGTTCTATGGGTTGCAACTCACCGTGACCTTGAATGATGCCAATTTTTCTTTTATCGTTTACGTGTAGTTTGTGTATGGCATTTACAAACTGATATTCTAGTCCTATTATGGCATTTTCTAATCCTATATCTTGACCAGCATTATTGCTACCCTCTTGATACAGTTGAACAGCCATATCTCTACCATTATAGGTAACCAATGCACCTGGAATGATTCTCTTCTCTGTTACTTGTCCAGTTGCTCTGTCATTAATTACGGCTGGTGGCAATCCTAATTCAAACAACTGCTTGAAAAGGTTTTTTCTGGTTTCGGCATCTAATTCATCAGGATTAATGAACTGATACTGTATGTTATTACCTGCATAACCTTGAAATTCTTCTAGCAATTCTCTGATGCTTCTATTCAGTTTGGCAAGGTCTGGGCGTAGGTCTTCCCCCTCAAGATATACTTTGATGTAAACGGGGTCTTTTTGTTTTCGTAATATATCTTTGGTTACTGGACTTAGGGTGTATCGCTTATCGCTGGTCATATCTACCCTAGTATAGAATGATTGGGCAATGACATTGATGGCAACAATGATAATAAGTACAAGTCCGATGCGACTAAGTGCCTTAATTCTATAAGCTTTCTTACCTGTTTTTTCAGATTTACCTTGACCAGTTGGTGTGTTTTGTAGCTCTTCCATTTTTACCATTTTCTGCTGACCAACAGCTGTTTAGTAAGCGTTAAAAATAGAGTGATAATACTAAAGAAGTATATAAGGTCTCTACTGTCTAATACCCCTCGGCTAATGGCTAAATAATGTGACCTAATGTTGATAGCCGTAAGTAAACCCGATATACTGGTAAATGCTGAGAGCTCTGTAAGTTGATCTAAAATGAAGTAAAAGGTAGCACAAAGTACCATTCCTAGTATAAAAGCTACTATTTGATTATCAGTTAGGGTGCTGCAAAATATTCCAAGGGCTAAATACACTGCAGCCAGTAAGTATAAACCCATATAGCTACCCCAAAATGCGCCAGCATCTACATTGCCCACAGGGCTAGCTAATGCCTTGACACTGAAATAATACAACAACATTGGTAATAGGCTAAACACCACCAATACCATACCTGCAAAATACTTGCCCAGTACTATTTGAGTTTCTGTTATGGGTTTGGTGCTTAATATTTCAATGGTGCCGGTCTTACGTTCATCAGCAAAACTTCGCATTGTAATGGCTGGTATTAAGAACATAAATACAAATGGAGCTACTTCAAACAAAGTATCTAAACTGGCATAGCCTCCATCTATGATATTGAAGTTTGGCAAAACCCAAACGAATAAGCCCATCAATACTAAAAACACACCGACAGATACATAGCCAATTAAGGAGCTAAAGAATAAATTTATCTCTTTTCTAAATATTGCTATCATCTTAGTTTGTTTTAGTTAGTAGTTGAAATACCGACTCTAAATTTTTCTGTTGGGGATTCAACATATATATAGGATTGTTTTGACTAACAGCCCATTCAAATAATCTATCACGAAGTTCTACTCCTTTAGCAGCAGTTATGATCCAATCTGTACCATTGTTAGACTCAGCAGTGCTTAGCCCATTTATGGCGAGCAAGATTTTCTGCTCTGTCTTTTGCTTAAACTGCACCTGATAGGCAGTAGATTGATTCTGTTGACTGAGCAAGACTTGAGTATTGTCGCTCGCTACTATTTTACCCTTATTTATTATGATAAGGTATTGGCACAGAGCCTGTACTTCTTGCATTATGTGGGTGGATAGTATAACAGTTTTCTCTTTGCCTAGGTCTGCTATTAGAGCACGTATGTCAACCAATTGGTTTGGGTCTAATCCACTAGTTGGTTCGTCTAGTATCAGCACTTTTGGGTCGTGAAACAAGGCTTGCGCTATACCTACACGTTGCCTGTAGCCTTTACTTAGCATACCAATTTTCTTGTGTTGCTCTACCCCCAGTCCAGTTAATTCTATTAGTTGGTTAATGCGCTGGCTTACATTGCCAGAGTATGAGGTAACCCCTGCTATGAATCGCAGATATTCCTTTATATACATCTCAGTATATAAGGGATTGTTTTCAGGTAAATATCCTATAAGTTTTTTGGCACTTAGGCTGTCTTTTACCACGTCTATGCCGTGGACAGTTGCAGAGCCTGAGCTTGGCATAATGTAACCGGTCAGCATCTTCATTGTGGTGCTTTTCCCGGCACCATTTGGCCCTAAAAATCCTGTAATTTGACCGGGTTTTATAGCAAAGCTAATGTGATCAACAGCACTTTGCTCCCCATATATTTTTGTTAAATCTTCTACTATTACAGACACTATTTACAGCTGAAAATGATGATATACCCTACTATAAGTTGGTAATCGGCAAATATAATGCCTTTGACAGTTTATCTATTTAGCTAGTATAAATCCGCTCGGGTTTACACCCACGTTGTAGCTGCGCAATAACAAGTAATTTTGATTGTACGCATATACACTGCCTTTCATAACATAGTCCTTAGCATCACCTACCCAAACGTTACCATTAACGGGGTCTATTTCCAATCCATAAAATGAATTCCCTAGAGTTTGTACAATGTTAGGTGTAATATTTAAGTTGGTTTGTGAATACGGAATTACATAAAGACCATTATTAATAATGGCAACTGAATTCTTTTGTGGGTAATCTACTATATCTATTGGGTTTACTTGGATGTTGGGCCAAATCAACCTTTTGTGTTGGCTCAGCTTACCATTGGCGTCTATGTTATAGACGATTACAGCACTAGATATTCCCTCAAGGCTAGCATTGTGTAGTACCCATAACTTTCCGTTTGCAATTACCATTCGCTGTGGCTTAACACTACAAACAGCACTATCGATTATTTGGTCATTTCCAGTATTTATAACCGTAATCATATTCTCTTGTGGGCGAACTACATATAGCTTTTTGTCTTTTATTATCATATCTTCTGTCCAGCCTGCAAAGGCACTAGAAGCAGAAGTGTATATGGGTATGTTCTTAATAATGCTACCATTAGTTACATCAACTACAGCTATTGCAGATGCATATAGGTCACTTACATAGGCTTTATTATCATCGCCAAATGCTATAAATCTGGGTGAGGTAAAGCCTGTCCAAGTAGCGATACGTTTTAAGGAAGATTCCTCAAATACCTCAATTTTTTGACTATTATTAACCACCAAGTAAATTTTCCCATCTCGTCTATAACCTGACTGCAACACATCACCCAGTTTTGCCTGAGTGGTTTGAAAGCTTACATCGTTATACAGGGTATTGTCTGCTGAATTAATAAATGATATGGAGGCATTTCCAAATTTAAATGTACCTTCATTTAGGCACAATATGCCTTTGGTATAGTCTATACCAGTTGGAGGTATTGGATTATCTATTTCCTTCTCACAGGCAGTAACTATTGCCAGCAAGAATAATAGTAGAACTTTGTATGTTAGTAACTTCATCTATTTTAAATCTTAATTGAAAAATTCAATCCGTACCACCTACTCGGCATTGGCCTAAATGCTATGACTTGATATTTAGCATTTGCAATATTATTTACCGCCAGACTATATTTTATTTCAGTTTTAGCAGGAATGGTACCATTTAATTCAACATTTATAATATTAAACATCGGCAGCAAATCATCTGGTGTGCGTCTTTCTCCTGTAAATTGGTTGTTACAACTTAATTGTATGTTTTTGTATAAATGTGCCGTCAAGCTTAATGCAAATTGATGTCGAGGTATATAAATAAGTTGTTGTTTATCAGTTGACTTTGTTGATCTGGTATAGCTGTATTTAAACATAAAGTTAAATTCCTTGGCAAAAACCTGCTTGGTGGTGTTAGCACTCGCATTAAAACCACGTGCATAAACTTGGTCTATATTGGTTGGTGACCAATAGGCTGCCTGGCCTGGTTGCCACTGTATATAGTTGTATATACGCTGGGAAAATGCTGATGCCTGAAAGTATGTAAACTTCTGTTTATAAGGCTTATAATGCAAATTAAACTCTGAGTTAGGCCCAGATTCTGGTTTCAAATTCTCATTGCCCCCAGGCGACCAATATAAATCATTTAGAGAGGGGTAGTTGGAGTTATAACCCACATTTACTGAGCTAACTATGTTATTATTTGCCCCAAATAAATACGTTGCTCCTAAAGTACCTGCTGGCAAAGCGTGTTTCAAATCAGGACATTCCAATCGAATCAAACCGTGGCTAGCAAATCGTTTGCTGGCAAAGATTTGCATTTCTGTAGAGGCTGCCGGTCTGTATTGACTAACTAATTGATTTTTTAGGTTGGGGTTTCTTGCGATATCGTATTTATTTTGAATTGTGAGTTTCAAACTTCGATTTCTAAACTTAGTAAAGTGCTGCGTATAGGTTTGCCAAAAGCGTTGGGTATATGTTGGTGAATATAATTTACTTATGCTGTCTGCATAGATTAATTCTTCGTAGGCATATCCGAGTGTGATTGCCTTAGAATGTATATTTCTAGCATCTTGGTTCCAGTTTGCCACCACTCTTATAGCATTGTCTATTTGTGATTCTCCACTTACGGCACTGGTCATAGTAGGTGGAAGTAATCTAGAACTATGTTGCAACCAAAAATTAATTGAAAACTGATTAATACTATCTCCATTCCATACGGCAGATTGCAACAGATTTATCATTTGCTGCTCGGCATTTTTAAGCCTTTCTTTTTTATTGGCATTAAATGTATTTACAAACGTGTAGTCATTATCAGCTTGGCTTAAATTTACACGGGTACGCATCTTTAAATTAGGTTTTAGACTATCTACCCCATCATAAAAAATCGCCCTCTGCCCGAAACTCCCTACTTGAATGCCCACTAGGTGACTTTGATCAATCTTTTTATTCGAGCTTAAATTTAACACCCCACCAAATGTGCCAGAGGCTTGAGTTAACCCAGCTGAGCCATAGTCTATTTGTAGTTTATCAAATGAATTAGAACCTAATAAATTCAAGTCTAGAGTACCTAAGCTACTGCTGTTTACGGGCATACCTTCCCAAAACAAGGCTGTATGTTGGGCTGCTGTTCCTCTAAATGCTGCGATAGCTAGACCTGGTCCATAGTTTTTAACGAAAAGTACCGTTTTCTTATTTAATATATCGCTTAGTCGTTCGGTTTGCCCAATTGATGTAAGGGTCTCGGTATGATGGTCTGCATTTCCCCAATAATAAATATCAACGCTGATCCTAGAAATTGAAGTGTCTGGCCTCTGTGCAGATAAACTTGTACTTAAGGCAATCTTTATGAAGCAACAGGTTATTAATCTGATTGTAAAAGTTTTAGATAGGGACAAGTGCGAAACAGCTTTATTGAACAATCAAAAATGCCTTGCCTTGGTACTTATCATCTCGCAAATAAACCAGATACAATCCTGGACTCAGACCGGGTACATTAACTATCAGGTTTTTAGCTATCACATTTACTTTATCATCTTTGTATAGTTCACTTCCTTTCATATCTCTGATGGTTAATACACCATTTGATATATTTACGCTTGACTCAAAGTTGATTAGAACGCTTTGATCTTTTGAAATGCTCGGCACCATCATTTTCAGTTCCTTTTTATCTGGAATGGAAGGTACTATCTTAGTACTAGCATTCATCATATCAGCTACACCATAGCCAAAACCGTGACCACCAGAATACTGGGCAGTAGCAAATACACTTGTAAAAAGGGCTATGGTTATGCCAAATATTGATATTCTCATTATTTTATGTTTATTACGCCACGTCCACCTACAGTATTTCTTCGCTGGCTAACAGCTAAGTTAATGTAAAATCGGTCGCTGATGCTTAAGTCTTTAAATTTTGGAAGAATGCCACTATTCCAGGCTCCTCCCTTTACTCCAGTTCCTAGAGCAGTAGAACTACTTGGCCAAGTGTTGCTTAAAGCTTCGCCGTTTATGCCTAATGTAAGGTTTGCTATTTCGCCTTTATATTTTACACCAGCAGAAGTATGAATATTAATTACTGTCTCCCAAGCATTTCCACTCATTTCCATAACACCGTAATATGCAGCCCCTGTTTCAATTCTTCCAGTACGGTTGGTAGCTGCAAATCCTGTCCTTATGACTCCTTGTGGTCCATCATAACCGTGGCTAGCTAGTCCAAAGTCATTTGCAAGTGCATCAGTTGCTCGTTCTTTATCTGTACCATTGTCAATTATGGTATTTGCATCTACTACATTGGCATTTCCCCAAGCGAATTCCCAAGCTATAGGATCATTTGGACCTCTACATATCTTTTCAAACTGTAGTTCTGTCATTGCTTGCATACCACTCCAAGCCAAATAAGCAGATAAATCATTCCAATTTAACCAATTGCACGCTCTTCCTTGACCATCATTGTCTTCATTGTACTGTCCATTTCCATTGCCATCTATGGCGTATCTGGCTGGGTCAGTTCCATTACTAGGTTTGTCAATCACTATACCATTTCTACAGGTATTTCCTACACTAAGTGCTGGCGTACCCTTTGCGCCGGTAGGTTTTGCAGTGGTATGGTTTGTTTGTTGTTGGTATGATAAACTGTTTAGAAAATCAGTGTATTGTTGCTGATTCAGTTCATATTTCATAATGTAATTTCCAGCAAAACCTTTGGGATATTCACTGGGTATGGTTTGGGTTGGCGCATCTGCACCAGTATCTAGTAAACTTCCTGTAGATTTACCTACAAGTATTTGCTCCTCAGTCTGTATAAAATATGGTTTTGAATCGTTACCTCTTTTAAGGCTGCCATTTGCCGCTGCATCACCTACATAGAAACTTCCTCGTGGTATATATACCATTTCTATAGCATATACCTTTATATCCATCAACTGGGTTCCAGTTTCTTTTAATTGTATAGAACAATTAATTACTGTTTCACTGTCTGTAATGGGGTTGTTAGGTTTAGAGATTATAAATCTATTCCCATCTACACTATACCAATCTAGTTTATATATACCTGTTTTTGCGTTCATCAGTGGCAATTCTTGCCAAGTATTAGAACCCTTAATGCGGTATTTAGCAAAAATGTAAATGCCATCGTGATTATTTGGTTCAGCGATTGCATCTAGATACCAACTATTATCCCAATTTACAGTAAAGCGAAGGCTTTTACCAGTAGGTTGACTAATGTCTGAAATCTTTAAATTATTGGCATATGCCTGACCTATAAGGCCAAGCATCATTCCAATAAATATCAAATTTAATAAGCGCATTCGTTTCTAATTACTCTTTTATAAACTTGGCGTGGCCAATACTTGTGGTACTGCTGTAAACTATGTGATACATACCTGCTACAAAGTTATTTACATCTAAATTTATACTTAAAGAATGTCCATTTTGCAAGGCAAGAATTTGAACTGTTTGACCAGCATTGTCATAGATAGTTATATTTCCAGCAACCGAGTTGTCTAAGCTAATGTTCAAATAATTACTAGTTGGGTTGGGGTATAGAGATAATTGTACTGCCTTTGTTGCAGAGTTAATGCTAGTAGATCTGGTTTTCTCTTCTATTACTGCACACAATGCGTCTGGGCTAATCCCAACATTTACATCATCTAATAATTTGCCTGTACTATCAAATACATAGCCTCTACCATAGCTAAAGTAGTCTGTAGTCGTAGCCATATAGGTATTGCTTTTAACATCATACGCCCACTTATTTATGAATTGGGTCTTACCATTATATTTAGGTAAATTAACAAATATGGGTTGAGAGCTGGTGCTAATTTTGCCATCGCTGTCTATCACTATTCTTTCTATTCCATTACTATAGTTTAATCCCCAAATGCCGTTACTTGACCTGAATATTCCACTTGAAGTAGATATTCCATTCAGTATGGCTGTATAGCTTTCTTTACCTGTTACATAGTTTAGTGTCAACATTCTAGCATAGCCATTGCAAATAATATAAGCAATGTTTTTCTCTGCATCTATTCGCACTATTTTATCTATGCCTTTACTAAGAGTATCTTTCAATTTGATTTCTTTATAAAAGGTAGTACCATCTCTAAATAAGGAAACCTTACCGAAAGTATCGTTATAATTACCAGGCTGTGTTACAATAAGGGTAAATGTATCTTTATCATATCTATTTCTCATTACATCAGCTGAGTAAGCTGACACCGATAGTTGCATAGATACAGCAGATGGCTTTACTATATCGATTCGCTTTGGACCGTAGTTTCTATGGATAAAAATGGGATTTAGTTGATTGTCTTGCGTTCTGTTAAGTGAACTAAAGCCAGCTAATCCAGTTTGACTTACCAACAGTGCAGATCTGGTTAAGTTTGAAGGATTAAATACCAGAATGCTGCTATCTGCGGTTGCATAGCCTTGTTTGTCAGATGCATACACACCAGCTGTACTGCTACCTGGTATGCTATCAAAATATCTGAACTTAATAGTACCACTTACAGTATAGCTACCAACCCTAACGTAATTCCCTGGGGTACCAAAACTACCACCACTTACTACAATGAAATTACCAGGTTGTGCAATGCAAGTGCCTGATAATAAAAGGCTACACAGAGCCAATAAAAGTTTAAACGTTTTCTTCATATCTTAATTTCATCAATGTTCCATAATCTAAATAAGGAGAGATGAGGGGGGAACAGAGGCAAAGTAAAATATGCTAAATGTCAATATACATATATAGATTAACAGAACAGTATCTGTACATCACAATACCCATATCACTAATGAATCTAAAAAAAATTCAAAAAATACATTTCGCCGATGCTACCTAACCCCGGAAGCCAATCTGGTCTCAACTACTAAGGCAGGTCTTCTGGCTTACTTCAATTGTCGCCTTCCCAATTTCTTTTTACAAAATCAGTGGCAATGATTATGACAATAAATAACAGATATAATTCTGTTATGAAGCTTACAGCAGCGGGGGCTGCTCCGGTATTACACTCGGATTCCCTATTAAGAATGTTGTAGAACAAAATAAAATTTCAATCTGCAATACTCACCATTAGCAATGCAAATATATAATTTAAAATGATATGAGAAATTAAATAATCTTAAAATTAAGATTGACATTAAAAACGTAAGGCAGGGAAACCCTGCCTTACTAGAGATTCATTATTAGAATCTCAAACCA